>NZ_JBMOWQ010000125.1:0-48348 GCF_049310485.1 Pseudomonas sp. GZD-209 | reverse complement strand
CCGTCGTGGGAAATTCCCTCTCCCCGGCGGGGTATTGGGGGGGTGTTCTTCCCCCGCGATCTACTAGACGGCTGCTTTCTTCTGGCGGATCGCCACCGGCCCGGCATTGGCTTCCACGGCTTTCTTCAGATCGCCACACAATCCGGCCATGAACGCCAGCTCCGCCACCACGAACAACGGGCCGATGATCAGCCCGCTGACATCATCGACAAACGCCGGCTTGCGCCCTTCGTAAGCATGCCCGACAAACTGGATGATCCAGCCCACCACAAACGCCCCCAGCCCGGCGCTCAGCCACAGCCCGGTGGCCTGTACGGCCAGTGCCTGGCCGGCCCACAGGCACAGCCCCAGCAACAGCCCCATAACCAGGCCGAAACGCAGGTCCAGGCGCAGATAGAACCACACCGACCAGGTGGCCAGCAGCAATGCCGGTGACAGCCACAGACCTGCCACGTCCCAGCCGGGCCGCGACAGCAGGATGCTCACCGCCAGCACGATCAACGGAATCCCGACGAAGTGGGTGGTGATATTGCGCGGGTCGCGATGATAGGCGGCGTATTGACTCAGGTGTTCGACGAGGTTTTTCATTGTTGTTCCTCCATCAGGGGTAGGCCCAGCTTGCCCCGTCCATTCGTCGTCGTCTGTCGCCTGGCCGACAGAGTCCGCTTTGCGAGGTGCCATGCACGATCTGCGTACCCAGTTGTTGCACGGGCAATGGTTCCGGCAGTTGCCCACCAAGGTTCAGGATAGCCTGCTGGCCCTGGCCCGAACCCGCGAGCTGGCGCCAGGGCAATGCCTGTTCCAGCGGGGCGATGCGCCGTGCGGGCTGTATGCGGTGCTCGACGGGGCGATGCGGGTGGGGGCGGTGAGCAGCGAGGGCAAGGAGGCGCTGTTGACCTTGGTCGAAGCGCCGTACTGGTTCGGCGAGATCAGCCTGTTCGATGGCCAGCCACGCACCCATGACGCCTTCGCGGAAGGGGCTACACGATTGCTGTGGCTGCCCCAGGCGCCCTTGCTCGAGTGGTTGGCGCGTGAACCGCAGCACTGGCGCGAGTTGGCGCTGCTGATGAGCCACAAGCTGCGCTGGGTATTCGTCGCCCTGGAGCAGCAGAGCCTGCTGGCCGCCGCGCCCCGGGTCGCCCACCGCCTGCTGCAGATCGCCGAGGGCTATGGCGAGCGCGATATCGCCCAGTGGCGCCTGCAACTGTCCCAGGAGCAGCTGGCGCTGATGCTGTCGCTGTCGCGCCAGACCATCAACCAGATCCTCAGGAACCTCGAACAGTCCGGCGTGGTACGCCTGGGCTATGGCGAGGTGGAGATTGTCGATGCGCCGCGGCTGCGGGCAATGGCTCAGCATCCAGGCTGACCAGGGTCTCGATCATCGCCCGCGCTGCCGGCGACAGGCGATAGCCGCTGCGGCTGACCACCCCGCAACGCACGCTCAGCACCTCCAGCCCCGGCGGCAGGTTGCGCCAGTGCAGGCGCACCAGGGTGCCGGCGGCCAGGTCCTCGGCCACCGCTTCTTCGCTGGCGCTGCCGACCGCGTCGCTGGCCAGCACCACGCTGCGCAGCACCGCCAGGTGCTCGGTTTGCAGGTGCGGGGTGAAGTCGTCGCGCCCGCTGAGGTTGGCCAGGCGCTTGCGTACCCCGGGGGCGAGCAGGGCGCAGGCCAAGGGGTAGGCGAACAGGTCGTTGGTCGACAGGCTGTCCTTGGCCAGCAGCGGGTGCCCGGGGCGGCAGAAGAACAGGCCGGGGCGTGGGTTGAGCGGTTCGGTGTGAAAGTTCGGGTCGGCCTCGAACGGGCGGATGTCATCGACGAAGAACTCGATCTGCTCGCGGCGCAGGGCCTGGCCCAGGCGCTCGGCGTTGTCCACCAGCAGTTGCGTGCGGATGCCGGGGTGGCGTTCGATGAACTGCTGCAAGGCCGCGGGCACCAGGCGCACTGCCAGGGCCGGGCCACTGCCGAAGTGCAGTTCGCCGGCGTCGAGCTTGGTCATCTGCGACACCTCGTTGTTCAACTGGGCGGCGCCTTGCACCAGGCGGCGGGCGTGTTGCAGCACCACCTGGCCTTCGGGGGTGGGGGGCAGGGCTTTGTTGCCACGGTCGACCAGGGTGCAGCCGAGGGTCTGCTCGAGGTTCTGGATGGCCCGGCTGAATGCCGGTTGGGTGATGCCCATGGCTTCGGCGGCGCGGACGAAACTGCGGTACTCGGTGAGGGCGATGAAATAGCGCAGTTGGCGGAGGTCCATGCTCGGGCTCTGGTGCGGGGATCAGGGCTCGGTTTTAGCTTTTGTTACATATAACGTCAAAGAATGTTATTTGATTTATATATGCAATTTAGTTCTTTGTTGTTATTGCCGGCCTCTTCGCGGGTAAACCCGCTCCCACAGGTTTCTCACCAATCCTATGGGAGCGGGTTTACCCGCGAAGAGGCCGGACCTGCTAGAGCAGATTCAGCGGGTAGCTCACGATCAACCGGTTCTCATCGAATGCATTGGTGCTGTAGTCCCTGCGCATGGTGGAGTTGCGCCATTTCAGCGACAGGTCCTTGAACGTGCCCGACTGCACCACATAAGCCAGCTCGGTCTCCCGCGCCCATTCCTTGCCGTCGTTCACCGCGCTGGTGTGCACGTTGTCACCCTTGATATAGCGGTTCATCAAGGTCAGCCCAGGGACACCGACGCTGACGAAATTGAAGTCGTGACGCACCTGCCAGGAGCGTTCCTTAGCGTTGTCGAAGCTTGAGTTGTAGCTGTCGTTGGCCAGGGTGCCGCCGCTGGTGCCGTTGACCCGCATCCAGGCGTCGTCGCCACTGACCTTTTGCAGGCCAACGTAGAAGGTATGCCCCTTGTAGCGTGCCGAGAGCAGGGCCGAAGCGGTGCGGTTGTCCAGCTTGCCGGCGCGTTCGCTGCCATCTTCCTTGCCGATGAAGTAACCGAGGTTGGCGCCCAGGGTCCAGTCACCCAATGGCTGGCTGTGCACCAGGTTGAGGTACTGCTGGCGGTAGATGTCTTTGAGTTGCGCATCCCACAGCCCGATCATCGTGCGCTTGTCGTTGAAGGTGTATTCGCCGCCAGCGAAGTTGAAGCGGTCGGAGGTAGCGGCGGCGCGGCCCTGCATGAACATGTCTTCCATGCTCGCGTCGTTGCGCGGGCTGTTGCCACGGAACTGGCCGCCATACAAGGTGAGGCCATCGATCTCTTTGGAGGTGAGCTGGCCGCCACGGAAGGTCTGCGGCAGCGAGCGGCCGTCGTCGGAACGCAGGATCGGCAGCACCGGCATCCATTCGCCGACCTTCAGTTCGGTCTGCGACAGGCGCGCCTTGAACGCTACGCCCAGGCGGCCGAAGTCATCGGCCGGGCGGCCATCGTCGTGCACCGGCAGCAGTTGGGTGCCGGCGGTGCCTTTGCCGCCGTCGAGCTTCTGCGAATACAGGCCCAGCACATCCAGGCCGAAACCGACGGTGCCCTGGGTGAAGCCGGAGCGGGCGTCGAGGATGAAGCTCTGGGTCCATTCCTCGGCCTTGCCCTGGGGGTTGGCCGGGTCGACGAAGTTGCGGTTGATGTAGAAGTTGCGCAGGTTGAGGCTGGCCTTGGCGTCCTCGAAAAAGCCGCTTTCGGCGGCCAGGGCGGGCAGGGCGCAGGACATGGCCAACAGGCCGGGCAGCAGCTGGCGTGCGGGGTGCAAAGTGCTCATCTGTCGTGGATCTCTTGTTTTTATTGGGCGAGCCGGGGCGCTGCGGGTGCGGGCCGCAGGGGACGGGCGTCTTTGTGAGAACTTGTGCAACGTTGCGTGGGCGATGGTGCGGGGGAGGGTGGGGGCGAGGCAATTCGCCGCAAGCGGAATGGGGCGATTATCGAACGTAATGTTGGTTGCCCCGCGATTGGCCGGTTCAGGCAACAAAAAGCCCACCGCGAGGGTGGGCTTGATGCTGTTGCCGGTGTGATCAGCCTTTGGGCGATTGTACCGACGCTTGCTGGTTGGTCTGCTCGTACCAGCCGCCACCGAGGGCCTTGTACAGGTTGACCTCGCTGACCAGCTGCGACAGGCGATCGCCGATCAGCGACTGCTGGGCGCTGAACAGGTTGCGCTGGGCATCGAGGAAGGTCAGGTTGCTGTCGATGCCGATGCGGTAGCGGCGCTCGGCCAGGCGGTAGTAATCCTGGTTGGCGGCCACCAGGTCACGTTGCGCCTGCAACTGCTCTTCGAACGTCTTGCGTGCGGCCAGGCCATCGGCGACTTCCTGGAAGGCGGTCTGGATGGTCTTTTCGTACTTGGCGACGTTGATGTCCTTCTGGATCTTCGAGTAGTCCAGGCTGGCCTTCAGGCTGCCGGCGTTGAAGATCGGCAGGTTGATCTGCGGCTGGAACAGCCAGGTGCCAGAGCCACCCTTGAACAGGCCGCCCATGTCCGGGCTCAGGGTCCCGGCGTTGGCGGTCAGGCTGATGCTCGGGAAGAACGCAGCGCGGGCGGCGCCGATGTTGGCGTTGGCGGCCTTGAGCAGGTGCTCGGCCTCCTGGATGTCCGGGCGGCGTTGCAGCAGGTCGGACGGCAGGCCCGCCGGCACTTCGGCCAGCTGGTCGGCGTTGAGCTCCAGCGGCTTGGGCAGGCTGGCCGGCACGCCGGTACCCACCAGCACGGTCAGGCTGTTGAGGTCCTGGGCGACCAGGCGCTGGTACTGCGCGTACTTGACCCGGGCGCCTTCCACGGCGGTGCGTGCCTGGCTGACGTCGAGCGCCGATGCCACACCCACCTCGTTGCTGCGGCGGGTGAGGTTGTAGCTCTCTTCGTAGGTCTTCAGGGTTTCCTGGGTCAGCTTGAGCAGCGCCTGGTCGGCCTGCCAGGTGTAATAGGCGTTGGCCACGCTGGCCACCAGGCTGATCTGCGTGGAGCGGCGCGCCTGTTCGCTGGACAGGTAGGTTT
The DNA here is from genome assembly GCF_049310485.1 of Pseudomonas sp. GZD-209. Lineage (NCBI taxonomy): Bacteria > Pseudomonadati > Pseudomonadota > Gammaproteobacteria > Pseudomonadales > Pseudomonadaceae > Pseudomonas > Pseudomonas sp. GZD-209. The sequence continues at coordinate 43,425 of NZ_JBMOWQ010000125.1, read as the reverse complement.
CCAGGGCCTGCTGGCTCAGGCTGCGCACGCGGCCGAACAGGTCCAGCTCGTAGGCACTGACGCCGATCGTTGCCGAGTACTGGCTGGTGATGTCTGCCTCACCGGTTTGCGACACGTTCCCCGGTACCCGCTGACGGCTGCCGCTGCCATTGGCAGAAACAGCCGGGTACAGGTCGGCACGGGCGATGCGGTACTGGGCGCGGTAGGCATCGATGTTCAACGCTGCCACGCGCAGATCGCGGTTGTTTTCCAGCGAGCTCTGGATCAGCTGCTGCAGCGCCGGGTCGTGGAAGAACTGGCGCCAGCCCTGTTCGGCCGCGGCGACGTTGGCGGTTTCGGTCGGCGAGTACGCAGGGCCTTGCGGCCACTGCGCGGCGACCGGCGCTTCCGGCGTCTGGTAATCAGGGATCAGCGAGCAGCCGCCGAGAATGAAGGCGGTAACCGCCAGGGACAGCAAAGACTTGGTCATTGCCCAGCCTCATAACGTGGAGTTTCAGGGGTGGCGTCGGTTTTCGGCTCTTTACTGCCGAACAGCGACGACACTGCTACGAAGAACAGCGGTACCCAGAAGATGGCCAGCACGGTCGCACTGATCATGCCGCCGATCACCCCGGTGCCGATGGCATGCTGGCTGCCGGCGCCCGCGCCACTGGCGATGGTCAACGGTACCACGCCGAGGATGAACGCCAGGGAGGTCATGATGATAGGGCGCAGACGCATGCGGCACGCCTCGATGGCGGCGTCGTACAGGCTGCGGCCCTGCTCGTGCAGTTCCTTGGCGAATTCGACGATCAGGATCGCGTTCTTGGCCGCCAGGCCGATGGTGGTCAACAGGCCGACCAGGAAGTACACGTCGTTGGACAGCCCGCGCATGCTGGTGGCGATCAGCGCACCGATGATGCCCAGGGGTACTACCAGGACCACGGCGATCGGGATCGACCAGCTTTCGTACAGCGCTGCCAGGCAGAGGAACACGAACAGGACCGAGAGGGCGAACAGCGCCGGCATTTGCGAGCCGGAGAGTTTTTCCTCGTAGGACATGCCGGTCCAGGAGTAGCCGATACCGGCTGGCAGTTCGCCGGCGATGCGCTCGACTTCGGCCATGGCTTCACCGGTGGAGTAGCCCGGGGCCGGGGCACCGAGGATCTCGACCGCTTCAACGCCGTTGTAGCGCGACAGTTTCGGCGAGCCGTAGGCCCATTCGCCCTTGGCGAACGAGGAGAACGGCACCATCTCGCCGGCGCCATTGCGCACGTACCATTTCTGCAGGTCTTCCGGGCTCATCCGCGCGTTGGGCGCGCCCTGGATGTAGACCTTCTTGACCCGGCCACGGTCGATGAAGTCGTTGACGTAGTTGCCGCCGAGGGCGATCGACAGGGTGCTGTTGATGTCGGCGATGGTCACGCCCAGGGCGCTGGCACGTTCGTCATCAATGGTCAGCTGGTACTGCGGTTCGTCGTTCAGGCCGTTCGGGCGCACAGCGCTGAGGATCTTGCTCTGCGCGGCCTTGGCCAGGAACTGGTTGCGCGCTTCCATCAGCTTGGCGTGGCCGACACCGGCGCGGTCCTGCAGGAACACGTCGAAGCCGGTGGCGTTACCCAGCTCCAGCACCGCAGGCGGGGCGAAGGCGAACACCATCGCGTCACGGAAGCTGAAGAAGTGCTGCTGGGCGCGTTGCGACAGCTTGAACACGCTGTTCTCGGCCGAACGTTCGCCCCACGGCTTGAGCATGATGAAGGCCATGCCCGAGCTCTGGCCGCGGCCGGCGAAGTTGAAGCCGTTCACGGTGAACACCGAAGCCACGGTGTCGGCTTCTTCCTTGAGCAGGTATTCGCGCATCTGGTCGACCACCACCTGGGTGCGCTCGGCACTGGAGCCGGCCGGGGTCTGCACCTGGGCGAACAGCACGCCCTGGTCTTCCTCGGGCAGGAACGCGGTGGGGATGCGGGCGAACAGCCAGATCATGCCGACCACGATCAGCGCGTAGGCCAGCAGGAACGGCACCTTGTTGCGCAGGATGGTGCCGACGCTGCGCTCGTAGCCGACCACGCTGCGGTCGAAGTTGCGGTTGAACCAGCCGAAGAAGCCGCGCTTGGCCACATGGTGCTCGCCCTTCTTCAGCGGCTTGAGCATGGTGGCGCACAGGGCCGGGGTGAAGATCAGCGCAACCAGTACCGACAGGCCCATGGCCGAGACGATGGTGATCGAGAACTGACGGTAGATCACACCGGTGGAGCCGCCGAAGAAGGCCATGGGCAGCAATACCGCCGACAGCACCAGGGCAATACCCACCAGCGCGCCCTGGATCTGCTCCATCGAGCGCTTGGTCGCCTCCTTGGGCGGCAAGCCCTCCTCGGACATGACCCGTTCGACGTTCTCCACCACGACGATGGCATCGTCCACCAGCAAGCCGATGGCCAACACCATGGCGAACATGGTCAGGGTGTTGATGCTGAAGCCGGCCGCCGCGAGGATGCCGAAGGTACCCAGCAACACCACGGGTACGGTCATGGTGGTGATGATGGTGGCGCGGAAGTTCTGCAGGAACAGGTACATCACCAGGAACACCAGGACCACGGCTTCGATCAGGGTGTGGATAACCCCGCTGATCGATTCGGTGACCACCGGGGTGGTGTCATACGGGAACACGGCCTTCACCCCAGGCGGGAAGAAGGGCTCCAGGTCGCTGATGGTCTTGCGCAGTGCCTTGGCGGTATCCAGGGCGTTGGCGCCGGTGGCCAGTTTCACGGCAAGGCCGGAGGCGGGCTTGCCGTTGAACTGGGCGCTGACGGCGTAGTTCTCGCCGCCCAGACCGACTTGTGCGACGTCTCTCAGGCGTACCTGGGAGCCGTCGCTGTTGACCTTGAGCAGGATCTTTTCGAACTGCTCGGCGGTCTGCAGGCGGGTCTTGCCGATGATGGTGGCGTTGAGCTGGGTGCCTGGCAGGGCCGGCAGGCCGCCGAGCTGGCCGGACGACACCTGCACGTTCTGCGCGGCAACCGCGGTGCGCACGTCGACCGGGGTCAGCTGGAACTTGTTGAGCTTGGCCGGATCGAGCCAGATACGCATGGCGTACTGTGCACCGAACACCTGGAAGTCACCCACGCCGGCGGTCCGCGAGATCGGGTCCTGCATGTTGGAGACGATGTAGTTGGCCAGGTCGTCCTTGGTCATGCCGCCGTCTTCGGACACCAGGCCGATCACCAGCAGGAAGTTCTTCACAGCCTTGGTGACGCGGATACCTTGCTGCTGCACTTCCTGCGGCAGCAGCGGGGTGGCCAGGTTGAGCTTGTTCTGCACCTGCACCTGCGCGGTGTCGGCGTTGGTGCCCTGCTCGAAGGTGGCAGTAATGGTCATGCTGCCGTCGGAGTTACTTTCCGACGACACATAACGCAGGTTGTCGATACCGTTGAGCTGCTGCTCGATCACCTGCACCACGGTGTCCTGCACCGTCTGCGCCGAGGCGCCCGGGTAGGTCACGGCGATGGCGATGGCCGGCGGCGCGATGCTCGGGTACTGGTTGATCGGCAGCTTCAGGATCGACAAGGCGCCGACCAGCATGATCACCAGGGCGATCACCCAGGCGAAGATCGGGCGATCGATAAAGAACTTCGACATGGTTTACTCCGCTTTGGCGTCTGCTTTCGCCGCGTTGGCCTGATCGGGGCCGGCCGGCTTCTTGACGTTGGTGGCTTCGCTGACCTTGACCTCGACGCCTGGGCGTACGTATTGCAGGCCTTCGGTAATCAGGCGGTCACCCGGGTTCAGGCCTTCCTCGATCAGCCAGTCGCTGCCCAGGGTACGGCTGGCCTTGAGCTGGCGCAGTTCGACCTTGTTTTCCTGGTTGACCACCAGTGCGGTCGGCGCGCCCTTGAGGTCGCGGGTCACGCCCTGTTGCGGGACCAGGATGGCGTTGGCATTGACCCCGGCCTTGAGGCGGGCGTGCACGAACATGCCCGGCAGCAGGGTGTGGTCGGGGTTGGGGAAGATCGCGCGCAGGGTCACGGAACCAGTGGTTTCGTCGACCGCGACCTCCGAGAACTCCAGACGGCCTTGTTGCTTGAACAGGCTGCCGTCTTCGAGCACCAGCTGCACTTGCGCTGCGTTGTCACCGGCCTTCTGCAACTGGCCGCTTTCCAGGTCACGGCGCAGCTTGAGCAGCTCGGCGGTGGACTGGGTGACGTCGACGTAGACCGGGTCGAGTTGCTGGATGGTGGCCATGGCGTTGGTCTGGCCATTGCTCACCAGCGCGCCTTCGGTGACCGAGGAACGGCCGACGCGACCGCTGATCGGTGCCAGTACCTTGGTGTAGCGCAGGTCGATCTGGGCGCTCTTGAGCGCCGCTTCTGCCTGCAATCGTTTGGCATTGGCGTCGTCGTATTCCTGCTTGGAGACGGCCTGCTCGTCGATCAGCTGCTTGTAGCGTTCGGCCAGCGAGCGGGTAGCCTGCAGGTTGGCCTGGGCGTTGGCCAGGTTGGCCTCGTAGACGGCGGGGTCGATCTGGTAGAGCTGCTGCCCTTCCTTGACGTCGCTGCCTTCCTTGAACAGGCGCTTGAGGATGATGCCATTGACCTGCGGGCGGACTTCGGCGATGCGATAGGCCGTGGTGCGCCCCGGCAGTTCCGAGGTCAGGGTGAAGGATTGGGGTTGAACGGTGACGACGCCGACCAGAGGAGCCTGCGGCGCAGGCGCGGCTTCTTCTTTCTTACAGCCACTGAGCAGGGTTGCCAGGGCCACGGCGGAAACCAGGGCGGTTACGGCTGGCTTGAATTGCATGAGGATCCTCGGGTCGCTGGAGCAAGGGAGCTCAAGAATAGTGGAAGTGTCTTGTCAGAAAAACGCTATCCGGTGGATTAATAGCTTGCTACCGAATATACTTACATTCATGCTTGTTTGTAAATACCGCCGGTGGATTGCATACCCCCCACCGTGAACCGCTCAATTACCCCGGGAACGGCCCCTGAAGAGGCGACCCCGGCCTGATTCCCGCCCGCCAGAAGTGCGTGCGGGGCCTGAAGAGGTTGTGTTGCCATGGTCCGTCGAACCAAAGAAGAAGCCCAGGAAACCCGCGCCCAGATCATCGAGGCGGCGGAAAAGGCCTTCTACAAGCGCGGGGTTGCGCGAACCACACTGGCCGATATCGCTGAGCTCGCGGGGGTGACCCGTGGCGCGATCTACTGGCATTTCAGCAACAAGGCCGACCTGGTCCAGGCGCTGCTCGACTGCCTGCACGAAACCCACGACCACCTGGCCCGGGCCAGTGAGAGCGAGGATGAACTCGACCCGCTGGGTTGCATGCGCAAATTGTTACTGCAAGTGTTCAACCAGCTGGTGCTGGATGCCCGAACCCGGCGTATCAATGAAATCCTGCACCACAAGTGCGAGTTCACCGATGACATGTGTGAGATTCGCCAGCAACGCCAGAGCGCGGTACTCGACTGCCATGTAGGCATCGCCCTGACCCTGACCAATGCCGTGCGGCGTGGGCAATTGCCTGCCGACCTCGATTGCGACCGTGCTGCGGTGGCGATGTTTGCCTACGTTGATGGCCTGATCGGGCGCTGGTTGCTGCTGCCGGACAGTTTCGACCTGCTGCGCGATGCCGAAAAGTGGGTGGACACCGGGCTGGATATGCTGCGCTTGAGCCCAAGCCTGCGCAAATGACACTTTGTGAAGGATTGTGAGGGAGTGTCTCTCTCATTGAGTTAAGGGCGGATTAATACTCATCGCCTCGGTGCATGCGAATCGTGGGAGCGGGCTTGCCCCGCGATTGCAATGGCAACTTCAAGTTCGCGATCGCGGGACAAGTCGCATCGGCGCACCGCCGCTCCCACGATCAGCGCCCGCGCAGTTGCCGATCTGGCAACGCCAGCGCCGCCAGCAACCCAAGCAGCGAAGCCCCGGCGCTGGCCAGCAACAGATTCCTGAACGTTTCCAGCAACCGCGCCTGGGTCTGCGGATCCGCCTCACCTGCCTTGAGGCTGCCCAGCAGGGGATTGCCCAGCAGCTCGAAACCGCCCTGTTGCAAAAACGCCAGCAGCAGGCTGGACATGCACGCCACCCCCATGGCCCCACCCAGCGAGCGGAACAGGTTGGTGGTGCTGGTGGCCACGCCGATGTCCTTCGCCTCCACTGCACTCTGGGTACCCACCAGCGAAGTGGGGAACTGCAACCCGCAGGCGATCCCGGTCAGCAGCATGAACAGCGCGCTGAGCCAACCCGATTGCGGTGGTGTCAGGGCCATGGCGGCGATGGCAACCGGCATCAGCAGCGCGCCGGTCAGGATCTGTGGCTTGAAACGCCCGGTGCGGCTGGTCATGCGCCCACCGGTGAACGCGCCGATAGGCAGCCCCATGGCCAGCGGCAGCAGGTGCAGTGCGGCGCTGTCAGCGCCGGCCCCGGTGATGCCCTGGTAACGCAGGGGCATGAGCATGGTCAGCGATATCGACTGGAAGCTGGCGAAGAAGATCACGCACCAGCACAGCACCGCGACCCGGTTGCCGAACAGGCTCATCGGCAGCAGTGGCTCCCGGCAACGTCGCTCGTGGGTGACGAACACCAGCAGCCCGAGCAGCGCGCAGCCCAGCAGCAACAGTACCGGCGTCGACTGCCAGGCATGCCCCTGGCCGACCAGGGTGATACCCAGCAGCAAGCTGCCCAGGCCAATGATCATCAACACCGCGCCCAGGTAGTCCACCTGCACCTCGCGGCGTTTCACCGACAACCCGTCGAGGGCACGGTGGATCGCCCACAGCGCCACCAGCCCCAGCGGCAGGTTGATCCAGAACACCCAGCGCCACGACAGGTACTCGGTCAGCCAGCCGCCCAGCACCGGCCCGGCGACACTGGCCAGGGCGTACATGCTGCTGAAATAGCCTTGATAGCGGCCACGTTCGCGCGGTGGCACGAAGTCGCCGATGATCGCCTGGCTTACCGATACCATGCCGCCTGCTCCGATGCCCTGCAGCACCCGCGCCAGCACCAGCTGCGGCATGTCCTGGGCCAGGCCGCAGGCGATCGAGGCGAGGGTGAACAGCGCGGTGCCGGTGAGGATCATGCGCCGCCGGCCATACAGGTCGCCGAGCTTGCCGTAGATCGGCACGGCGATGGTCATGGCCACCATGTAGCCGGAGATGACCCAGGCCAGCAGGCCGACATCGTTGAACTGGGCGGAAATCGCCGGCAGCGACACGGCGACGATGGTCTGGTCGAGGGCACCGAGGAAGATCGCCAGCATCAGGGCGGTCAGTACGCTGCGCAGAACGGTAGGGGGCAGGGCGGCGGTCACAAGGGCACCTTGTTGTCATTGCCGGTGACGTGGGCGCTGGTTCGTGGGAGCGGCGCTGCGCCGATGCGACTTGCCCCGCGATGTCGTCGCAAAGGCAATCGCCATCGCGGGGCAAGCCCGCTCCCACAAAACCCGCGTCCAACATCTGGAGCTGAGAGCTGAGGAAGGAAAGATTGTAACCTGAGTTGAGTAGCTTCCTATGTACTCTGTGCATCCCCTATGCAAGATCGGCATTGGCGCATTCATCCAGTGCTGCATGGCTGCGTGATATCGTGCAAAGGCCGCAGAGGCTGAAATCCGGGGCTTGCACCAGCATGGTGCAGCGTTTTGCCGCAGGGTTTCGCGTTGCTGTATTTCCACACCTTTTATTCCTCTGCCTGCATGACGAGCATGACCGCACCGATGGCGACGGTTGGATCAGTCAGGTAGACCCGATACAGGGGTCGGTTGTCAGCCGTTCAACATTTCTTATTACAAGCGGAGTGATCATGCCCAAGGCTTCCCACCACGATCTGCGTTTTGCCTTCCGCGAACTGCTCGCTTCAGGTTCGTGCTATCACACCGCTTCGGTCTTCGACCCCATGTCTGCGCGCATCGCCGCCGACCTTGGCTTTGAAGTCGGCATTCTCGGCGGCTCGGTTGCCTCGTTGCAGGTACTGGCCGCGCCGGACTTTGCCCTGATCACCCTCAGCGAGTTCGTCGAGCAGGCCACCCGTATCGGCCGCGTTGCCCAGCTGCCGGTGCTCGCCGATGCCGACCATGGCTACGGCAACGCCCTCAACGTCATGCGCACGGTGATCGAACTGGAGCGTGCCGGGGTTGCTGCCCTGACCATCGAGGATACCTTGCTGCCAGCCCAGTTCGGCCGCAAGTCCACTGACCTGATCCCGGTGGAAGAGGGCGTCGGCAAGATCCGCGCTGCCCTGGAAGCCCGCGTCGATTCGGCCATGGCGATCATCGCCCGGACCAACGCCGGGGTGCTGAGCACCGAAGAAATCATCGTGCGCACCCAGAGCTACCAGAAGGCCGGTGCCGATGGCATCTGCATGGTGGGGGTGAAGGACTTCGAGCAACTGGAGCAGATCGCCCAGCACCTGAGCGTGCCGCTGATGCTGGTCACCTACGGCAACCCGAACCTGCGTGACGACGAGCGCCTGGCGCGCCTGGGCGTGCGCATCGTGGTCGACGGCCACGCGGCCTACTTCGCCGCGATCAAGGCCACCTACGACTGCCTGCGCCTGCAGCGTGGCCAGCAGCACAAGTCGGACAGCCTCAACGCCACCGAGCTCTCGCACACCTACACCCAGCCGGAGGATTACATCCGTTGGGCCAAGGAATACATGAGCGTCGAGGAGTGACCGGCGCGCGGCGCCGTCGCTTTATCTGACGGCACTCAAGGTTGCGGTGTGGGGCACGCAGTGTTCCTGCGCGCAACTGGCTGCGGTGTTGGGTTGGCTGCGCAGCAGCTCGACCCGCCAACAGGCCGAACCGTAGAGCCCCACGACGGCGGCCAAGGCAAAGACCAGCGCGCAACGCCTGGACTTGATACTCATGGTGCTTACCTCCTGTTGTTGTAACAGGTGATAACGGTAAGCATAGGCCCGGCTTGGATATCTGCACTGGCCTCATTGCCGGTGGGACTGCGTGCTGGCGGGGTGAACCGTTCACGATTTGCAGCGCCTATGAGATCGAGCGCCGCCCGCGCGGCGCTTCGCGGGTAAACCCGCTCCCACAGTTTGTTTCGGGCCAGTCTCTCCTGTGCCATTGCCTGGTCCGCCTTGTTTGCTCGGCACAATTTCAGCGTGGGCGCCTAGGCTGCCTCACAGGGCTCAAGACATACACCAAAGCGGGCAGCGGTACTTTCACAGGACTCATTGGCCCAAAACAAACTGTGGGAGCGGGTTTACCCGCGAAGCGCCGCGCGGGCGGCGCTCGATCTGATAGGCGCTGCAAGGCTATCGCCCTACACCTGGCACCCACCCACCCCTAAAGCCCCAACCCCCGATCCCACTCCGGCTCATCCCCAAACCGCTCCACCAAAAAATCCAGCATGCTGCGCAAGGTCGCCGGCATGTGCTTGCGCGACGTGTACACCGCGTTCAGGTTCAGCTCCCGTGGCCGTGCCTCGGGCAACAGGCGCACCAGTTCGCCGCTGCGCAGCGCACTGGCCGCCTGGTAGGTGGGCAGCATGGCGATACCGGCGCTGGCCAGCGCGGCCTTCTGCAGGGTCATGGCCTCGTTGGCGCTGATATTGCCCTGTACCGGCACGGCGACACTCTGCCCGCCCACCTCGAAATGCCACAGGCTATGGCCGAAATAGGCATGGGTCAGGCAGTTGTGCTCGCTCAGTTCCTCCACCCGCGCGGGTGTTCCGTGCTCGCGCAGGTACGCGGGGCTGGCGCAGACCACCGAGCGGCACACGCTCAGGCGCCGGGCAATCAGGTTGGGGTCGACGTCGTTGCTGGTGCGGATCGCCAGGTCGATGCGTTCGTCCACCAGGTTGACGGTGCGATCGAGCATCTGCAGCTCCACCTTCACCCCGGGGTAGCGCTTGACGTAGGCCGCCAGCGCATCCACCAGCTGAGCCTGGCCGAACGAGGTGCTGACGCTGATGCGCAGTTCGCCACGGGGGGCATCATCGGGCTGGCGCACGGCGTGTTGCAGGTCGCCGGCCAGCTCCAGCAGTTGCCGGCAGCGCGGCAATGTCTCCTGCCCGGCGGCGGTCAGGCTGAGCTTGCGCGTGGTGCGCTGCATCAGCCGGGCGCCGACCCAGTCCTCCAGCTCCGCCAGGTAGCGCGACACCACTGGCCGGGACAGCTCCAGATGATCCGCCGCTGCCGACTGGCTGCCCAGGTCGACGACGGTGACGAAGACGCGCATGGCGTTCAGACGGTCCATGATTTGCCCGATTTCAGAAATGAACTATGTCGCAGCATCGCATTTTTTGTATTGAATCGGGCAACTAAGCTGTGTTCCATCGACTCACTCATCAGGAAGCACTCATGTCACTGTTCACGCCCCTGCGCGGCCTGCTGCTGGCCTGCGTCACCCTCGCTGGCCAGGCCATGGCTGGCGAACCGCTCAAGCTCGACGTCTACAACCCTGGCCACGACGCCATCTTCCCGGTCAGCTCGGTGATCGTCAGTGGCGAACACGACGCAATCCTGGTCGATGCGCAATTCGGCAAGGGCCAGGCCGAGCAGGTGGTGGAGCGCCTGCGCAAGAGCGGCAAGCAGCTGACCACCATCTATATCAGCCACGGTGACCCGGACTACTACTTCGGCCTGGACACGCTCACCCAGGCGTTCCCCAAGGCCCGAGTGGTCGCCTCGGCCGCCACCGTTGCCCATATCCGCAACACCATGGACGCCAAGCTCGCCTACTGGGGCCCGCAAATGGGCGCCGACAAACCGGCCAAGCTGGTCGTGCCGCAAGTGCTCGACGGCAATCAGCTGAAGCTCGAAGGCCAGGCGCTGGAAGTCGTCGGCCTGGACGGCCCGCAGCCGGACCGCAGCTTTGTCTGGATCCCGTCGATCAAGGCCGTGGTGGGTGGTGTGGTGGTGTCCGAGCACATCCATGTGTGGATGGCCGACACCCAGACCGCGCAATCCCACGCCGACTGGCTGGGTACCCTGGCCAGGATCGAGCAGTTGGCGCCGCGCACCGTGGTCCCTGGGCACTACCTGGGCGACAGCAGCCGTTCGCTGGAGGCCGTGCGCTTCACCGCCAACTACATTCGTGACTTCGATACCGAAACCGCCAAGGCCGGCAACGCCGACGCACTGATCGCGGCGATGAAAAAGCGCTACCCGAACCTGGCCGACGAAAGCTCCCTGGAACTGGGAGCCAAGGTCGCCAAGGGCGAGATGAAGTGGTAATCCCATTCAACCTGTTGGAGTGTTTCCCATGAGCAAGATCGCAATCATCGGCGCCACCGGGCGTGCCGGCAGCCAACTGCTGGAAGAGGCCCTGCGCCGTGGCCACAGCGTGGTCGCCATCGCCCGTGATCCATCGAAGCTGCAAGGCCGGGAAGGCGTGACCGTCAAGGCGCTGGACGCCAAGGACAGCGCCGCCCTGCAGGCGGCGGTCAGCGGCTGCGACGCCGTGCTGAGCGCCGCGCATTTCTCCACCCTTGAACCCCAGGCCGTCATCGAGCCGGTCAAGCGCGCCGGCGTGAAGCGCCTGCTGGTGGTGGGCGGTGCCGGCAGCCTGCTGTTGCCGTCCGGGCAGCGGGTGATCGACAGCCCGGATTTCCCCGAGGCCTACAAGGCTGAGGCCAATGGCGGCGTGCGTTTCCTCGATGCGTTGCGCCAGGAGCCGGCGCTGGACTGGACCTTCCTGTCGCCGTCGGCGGAGTTCGTCGAGGGGGAGCGCAGCGGGCACTACAAACTGGGCAAGGATCACCTGTTGATCGGTGCCGAGGGCAAGAGCTGGATCACCTTCGCCGACTATGCGATCGCGATGATCGATGAGCTGGAGAAGCCGGCGCACTCGAAGGCGCGGTTCACCGTCGGTTACTGAGTCGCCTGCATTGGCCCTATCGCCGGCAAGCCGGCTCCCACAGGTACAGTGCCGGCCTTGAGAGACACACGATCCATGTGGGAGCTGCGGTTCGCCGCTGCGACTTGCCAGCGATGAGGCCAGAGCAAGCAACACAAGGCTCAGCGGGGCGCAACGCGCCCCTGGTGTTCTAGTGCCTGGCACGCTCCTGCAGCCACTCCATCAATTCGACCAACCCCGCCGCCATGGTCTTCGACGGGCTCACCAGGTAATACCCTTTCCCGGTCGTCACCTTCAGCCCGAACGGCATGCACAACCGCCCGCTGCGCAGGTCATCGCCGATCAGCGCCCAATCGCCGATGGCGATCCCCGTACCCTGCGAAGCCATGGCCATCGCCATGTCCAGCGTCTCGAAATGCTGCTTCGGCCCTTGCGGCTCGAACCCGGCTCCCGCCGCCTGCAACCACAGCCGCCAGTCATGTTCATCCCGCGAGGGGTGCAGCAGCATGTGCCGCGTCAGGTCCTGCAACTGCTGCAGCGGCAATGGCCCGTTCAGCAGCGAGGGCGCACAGACCGGCGTGAGTTGTTCATCGAACAGTTTGCGCACCTGCAGCCCATGGTTCGGCACGGCGCCATACACCACGGCCGCATCGAAACCTTCATGGCGGAAGTCCACCCCGTGCTGCACCGTGGTGGTCAGCTCCACCGGCACGTCCGGGCGCAAGGCCTGCCACTCCATCAGGCGTGGCAACAGCCAGCGCATCACGCAGGTTGGCGCCTTGAGCTGCAACGTGCTGCTGCGCCCGCCGACCTCGCGCACGCCTTGCTCGACCAGGGCGAAGATCTGTTGCACCCGCGGCAGCCAGTCCTGCCCTTCGCGGGTCAGTGCCAGGCCACGCGCCTGGCGCTGGAACAACGGGTAGCCCAGGTGCTCCTCGAGCCCGGCGATCTGTCGGCTGACCGCACCTTGGGTGATATGCAACTGCTGCGCGGCGCGGGTGAAATTGCAGTGCTGGGCGGTAACCAGGAAGGTATGCAGGGCGGGCAGGGGCGGTAGGCGTTTCATCGTGGTTAGCCATGATGTGAAGTCATGGCTAGTATGTGTTTTTTTGCATTGTGGCGGTAGCCGCGGATTGGTTCCATGAACACCGATTTCAACAATATTCGGGTATTCGATCATGGCAACCTGCGGCGAAGTGTTGGTCAAACTCCTCGAAGACTATGGCGTTGACCATGTCTTCGGTATTCCCGGCGTGCATACCGTGGAGCTGTACCGTGGCCTGGCGGCGTCGTCCATCCGCCACATCACCCCGCGCCACGAGCAAGGTGCCGGGTTCATGGCCGACGGCTACTCGCGTACACGCGGCAAACCGGGGGTGTGCTTCATCATCACCGGCCCAGGCATGACCAATATCACCACCGCCATGGGCCAGGCCTATGCCGACTCGATCCCGATGCTGGTGATTTCCAGCGTGCAGTCGCGCAGCCAGCTCGGCGGCGGGCGCGGCAAGTTGCATGAGCTGCCCAACCAGTCCGCCCTGGTCGCGGGCGTGGCAGCCTTCTCGCAAACGCTGATGAGCGCCGATGACCTGCCCCAGGTGTTGGCCCGGGCCTTTGCCGTGTTCGATGGCGCGCGGCCACGCCCGGTGCATATCGAGATTCCGTTGGACGTGCTGGTCGAGCCCGCCGATCACCTGCTGGCGGCACGCCCCGTGCGCACCAGCCGCGCGGGCGCTGCGCCCCAGGCGGTGCGGCAGATGGCCGAGCGCCTGGCCAAGGCGCGTCGGCCACTGATTCTCGCCGGGGGCGGTGCGTTGGCCGCTGGCGCGGCGCTGGCCCGTCTGGCCGAGCACTTGCAGGCGCCAGTGGCGCTGACCATCAATGCCAAGGGGCTGCTGCCGGCGAGCCACCCATTGCAGATCGGGTCGACCCAGACGCTGCCGGCTACCCGCGCACTGGTCGCCGAGGCCGATGTGGTGCTGGCCATCGGCACCGAGCTGGCCGAGACCGATTACGACGTGACGTTCAAGGGCGGCTTCGAGATCCCCGGCAGCCTGCTGCGCATCGATATCGACCCGGACCAGACGGTGCGTAACTACCTGCCCGAGCTGGCGCTGGTGGCCGATGCCGAGCAGGCCGCCGAGGCGCTGCTTGCTGCCCTGCAAGCGCAACCGCAGCCTCTTCGCGACAGCGAGTGGGGCGCCGCGCGTGCCGCGCGTCTGCGCCAGGACAATGCGGCGACCTGGGACCCAGTGACCCTGAGCCAGACGCGCCTGCTGACCGGCATCCTGGAAACCTTGCCCAATGCCATCCTGGTCGGCGATTCGACCCAGCCGGTATACACCGGCAACCTGACCCTGGACATGGCTCAGCCACGCCGCTGGTTCAATGCGTCGACTGGCTACGGCACGCTCGGCTATGCCTTGCCTGCCGCCATGGGCGCCTGGCTGGGCAGCGCCGAAGTGCCCGCCCGGCGAGCACCGGCGGTGTGCCTGATCGGTGACGGCGGCCTGCAGTTCACCCTGCCGGAACTGGCCAGCGCGGTGGAAGCGCAGGTGCCGCTGATCGTGCTGCTGTGGAACAACCAGGGGTATGAGGAAATCAAGAAGTACATGGTCAACCGGGATATCGAGCCCGTGGGCGTGGATATCCACACCCCTGACTTCGTCGGTGTGGCGCGGGCGTTGGGGGCCGAGGCCGAGAACGTGGGTGATGTCGCGCAGCTGCAGGCGGCGCTGGGGCGGGCGGTGGAGCGCCGGGGGCCGACGCTGATCCAGGTGGATCAGGGGCAGTGGCAGGCTGCAGTGGTGGGATAAGCCGTTGTGATCCATCGCGGGGGGGGGGGGGGGGAATAGGGCGTAATAGAAGCGAGAGAGGGGAGGGAGCGGGGCCGTGCCACCCCCCTCCCCCCAGACGGCACCCGCCCAGTGTTGTGGGATCGGGCTTGCCCCGCGATGGATTCACTTAGCCAGCGCTGGCACGCAACCGCGCCACATCTCTGATCGGCGGCGCGCCATACAGCCTGCTGTATTCACGGCTGAACTGCGACGGGCTCTCATACCCCACCCGATACCCCGCCACCGCCGCCTCCAGCCCGTCATTGAGCATCAGCCGCCGCGCCTCTTGCAGGCGCAACTGCTTCTGGTACTGCAACGGGCTCATCGAAGTCACTGCCTTGAAGCGGTGGTGCAGGGTCGAGGTGCTGAGGTTCACTTCGCGTGCCAGGTCTTCGATGCGCAGCGGTTGCTGGTAATGCTGGTTGAGCCAGCTGATTGCCTGGCACACCCGGTGGGTCTGGCTGTTGGACAGGGCGATCTCGTACAGGCGGTGGCCCTGCGGACCGCGCAGCAGGCGGTAGAGAATCTCGCGGCGGATCAGCGGTGCGAGGATCGGGATATCGCGCGGCGTATCCAGCAGGCGGATCAGGCGCAGCAGGGCATCCAGCAGCTGCGGGTCGCTTTTTTCAACGAACAGGCCGCGGCCGGAAGGCAGGTTGGGCACCACCATCGGGCTGCTTTCGGCGATCAGCTGGCTGATCTGCGCCGGGTCGATGTCCAGCCGCAGGCCCAGGGCCGGGTGTTCCGGGCTGGCTTTGAGCAGCGCGCCGCTGATCGGCAGGGTCACCGACACCACCATGTAGTTCAGTGGGTCGTAGGCATAGTGCTCATCGCCCAGGATCAGGGTCTTGCTGCCCTGGGCCAACACGCACAAGGCCGGCTGGGCCAGGGCGGGCATGCCGCGAATATCCTCGCGGTAGCAGGTGAGGTAGAGGTCTTCGATGGGCGAGGCCGGGCCATAGGGTTCACCGGCATGGCGCAGGATCAGCCCGGCCAGCTCCTGGCGCTGCTGTTCCAGGGAGGGTTCGAGGGGCGGGGGAGTGGTCATGGCGGGTTTCCTCTGCTGACCGACGCAGCATAGGTTTGGGCAATGCCGGGCGCTAGTCGGATGCTGCAGATCGATTGCCTGATCCTGCAGCGCTGCAGGATCAGGCAATCGGCCGGCAGTAATGGCCTAACGTCGCGCGAGGGGCGGCCCCTAACCTTGGCAGCCTGTTTCTCGCCCCTGGCTTCAAGGAGATCGTTCATGACCCCTCAGCAACCGGTCACTCATTTGGCGTTCATCCGCGCCAGCAACGGTCGTTCCGCGGAACTCGGCGTACGCCTGCGCGACTTGCTCGAGCCTACGCGGCGCGCGCCGGGTTGCCTGGCGTTCAGTGTGCAACGCTCGCAAGTCGATGCCGACCTGTGGCTGCTCAGCGGCAGTTGGTGCGACCAGCAGGCGATGAGTGGTTATTTCGCTTCGCCGACGCTGAACGTGTTCGGTGAGCTGGTGCAGGCGCAAGTGGTCAGCAGCCTGGACCTGCATACCTTTGCCTGATCTTGCGGCCCTGTCGCCGGCAAGGCCGCATGTGGGAGCCGGCTTGCCGGCGATGGGGCCGGAACAGGCAACCCTGTCAGGTGTACAATGCCGCCCCACGATCACACAGGCGCAGAGCAGCATGGCACGTAAAGAATTCCCTCACTTCGAAGCAGTTTCGGCGATGGTCCCGGTGGAAGGCGGCGGCTACAACGCGGCGATTGCCGTGAAGGCCCTGAACATGGGCGGTGCGCCGCGCTTCCACAAGGTCCTCGAGGGCCAGGTGTTCACCTCCGCCATCGCCGCCGACGCGGCTGCCTGCGCCGAACTCGAACGCCTGCAGGGCGTGGGTGAGGAAGGCGAGCTGATCTTCTGATCAGACCTGCGGGCGGCTCATCTTGAACAGCTCGCCCAATGCGAAGTAGTCCGCCGGGCCGCCGCCACGCAGGATCGGTTCGGCGGCGGCGGTGTCGTAGATGCCGTCCTTGAGCAGGTGTTCGGCAATGTGCACGGCCACCACTTCGCCAAGGATCAGCCAGCTGGGCACCACTTCCTGGTCGGCCCGCTTGAGCTGGACGATCTGGCTCACCTTGCATTCGAAACTCACCGGGCTCTCGCCCACCCGTGGCACCTTGACCACCTTCGAGGCAGTTGGCGTAAGGCCGCTGAGGACGAACTCGTCGACCTCCGCCGCCACGGCGGCGCAGCTCTGGTTCATTTGTTCGGCCAATGGCCGGGTGGCCAGGTTCCAGACGAATTCGCCGGTCTGCTCGATGTTGTTCAGGCTGTCTTTGCGCCCGACGCTGCAGAAACCGATGATCGGCGGGATGTAGTTGAAGGCGTTGAAGAAACTGTAGGGCGCCAGGTTCAGGCGGCCTTCGCGGTCGTGGCTGGAGATCCAGCCGATGGGCCGGGGGCCGACGATGGCGTTGAACGGGTCGTGGGGCAGGCCGTGGCCTTTGGCGGGTTCGTAGTAGTACATCTGCGCTAGGCCGCGAGGCCCTTCCTGGTTGGGAACGAGGCGCCTAGTGTGCCAAGGCTTTGCCTGGCTGGAAATGATCAAGCCCGGCCTAAGCCGGGCTGGTTGCACGCTGTCAGTGATCAGCTGAAGCGGTGAGCGTTGGTGCGGTCGAAGCCATTTTCGGCGAAGCGTTGGCCATTGGTGCGGTCGAAACCGTCTTCGGCGAAGCGTTGGCCGTTGGTGCGGTCGAAGCCGTCTTCGGCAAAGCGTTGGCCGTTGGTGCGGTCGAAACCGTCTTCGGCGAAGCGTTGGCCGTTGGTGCGGTCGAAGCCATCTTCAGCGAAGCGTTGGCCACCGGTGCGATCAGAACCATCTTCTGCGTAGCTGTTCGACTGGCTCTGGACGGCGGCGAAGGTGTGGGCACTGGTACGGTCGAAACCGTCTTCGGCGAAAGCGCCAGTGGTCAGAACCGAGAGGGTCAGGGCGAGGATCAGTTTGTTTTTCATGGTCGTTGCTCCGGTGGATCAGTGGGTTGTTTGTTTCTATGGGTTCAATGCTACGCCGATTAAATTGATTAAAAAGCGCAAAAAACAACGCTTAATAATCGATTAAATCGATTGCTTTGGGCGTGGCTGTCCCTCGCCGAAAGCAGTACCTGGCCTTGTCAGGCCATGCGATCGATGGGGCTTTTTCAGTTGGCCCAGCATGGCGGATGGGAATTAATGCCGAATTAACAGCTCACGAGCATTCGTCGCACGTGGCCAACGCTTTTTTCATACAACTCCAACCGTTTTTTCAGACAGCGCTCTTCACCATCGCCGCACTTAAACCTGGAGCGGCACAACGATGAACAAACTCCCGCAAATCACCCTGGCCTTCTGGGTCATGAAGATCTGCGCTACCACACTCGGCGAGACGGCGGGCGACCTGCTGTCCATGACCCTGAACATCGGTTACGCGATGAGCTCGCTGCTGCTGATCAGCGTGTTTCTGCTGACCCTGGTTACCCAGCTCTACTCGCGCCGCTACAACCCGATGCTCTATTGGCTGGTGATCCTCTCCACCAGCACTGCCGGCACCACCATGTCCGACTTCATGGACCGCACCCTGGGGCTGGGTTATGCAACAGGCTCGGCGTTGCTGATCGGCATCCTGCTGCTGACCTTCGCGGTGTGGCGTCTGAGCGGCAACCCGCTGGATGTCACCCGTATCAAGAACCGTAGCGGCGAGCTGTTCTACTGGGTGGCGATTCTGTTCTCCAACACCCTCGGCACGGCGCTGGGCGACTACCTGGCCGACGATTCGGGGTTGGGCTTCGCCGGCGGTGCGCTGCTGATCGGTTCGGCAATCGCCGTGGTGGCGGCTGCCCGCTACTGGACGAAAATCTCCGGCGTGGTGCTGTTCTGGATCGCCTTCGTGCTCACTCGCCCATTCGGTGCGACCTTGGGCGACGTGCTGACCAAGACCCACGAGAAGGGCGGCCTGGACTTCGGTACCGTGGGTTCGTCGATGGTGCTGGGCGGGGTGCTGCTGGTACTGGTGCTGGCGGCCACCTACTACCAGCGTCGTGAGCCGTTGCCGGTGCTGGAGCGCTCCTGAGCCTGGGCTGACTGGCTCAGATGCCTTGCGTTTTGACGGTATAGCGGGTGCTGCGCCCACCACCCGGCAGGCGAGTCAGGCAGCCATTGTCCAGCAGATCGGCCAGATGGCGTGTGGCGGTGGCCTTGGAAACCTTGGCCACTGCCTGGTACTGGCTGGCGCTGATGCCTTCTTCGAAACCGCTGGGGCCGCCATCGAGCAGACGGTTGAGCACTTTGATCTGCTCCGGCGACAGGCCGTCACCCCGATGCACCTGCCAGAAGCGGGCCTTGATCAGCACCCGGTCGATGCGCAGCAGTGCCTGTTCCAGGCTTCGCAGTAGCGTGACGAGAAACCAGTGCAGCCATTCGGTAATGTTCAGGCTGCCTTTCTGGCAGCGTTCCAGCACGGCGTAGTAGCCAGCTCGATCGTCCAGGATGCTGGCAGACATGGCGTAGAAACGAATGGCTTGCTGTTCGCCTTGCGCCAAGGCCAGGTCGGTCAGTGCCCGGGTAAGGCGGCCGTTGCCGTCGGCGAACGGGTGCAGGGTAACGAACCAGAAGTGGGCTATGCCTGCTCGCAGCAGCGGGTCGAGCTGGTGTTCATTGCGGCTGGTTTCGAACCAGTCGAGAAATGCCTGCAACTGCGCTTCCAGGCCCGCGCGAGGCGGCGCTTGGAAATGTACCCTGGGTTTGTCGATGCGCCCGGATATCACCTGCATGGGGGCCTCATCGCGTAGTTCGCCCACGGGCAGGGCAGGGGTGAGCCCGCCAGCGTTATCGGGGAACAACCACCGGTGCCAGGTGAACAGCCGCTGTGGGTCGAGCGGGCGGTCGTAACCTGCGGTGGCGTCGAGCATCAGTTCGGCCAGGCCTTCGCTACGGGCGCTGGTCGGCCCGGGCTTATCAATGCCCAGGCGCCGCGCCAGGGAAGAACGTACAGACTCGACATTGAGATGTTCACCTTCGATGGCCGATGAAGTGACGATGTTCTGCAGCAAGGTATCGAGGATGTCGCTGCTGGCTTCCATCGCAGTGACGGCACCGGCTCTGCCCAGCAGTTGCCCCTGCGTTTCGACGCAGTGGCGCAGCAGTGTCGTGAGCTGTTGATTGTCCCAGCGAAAGGCTGGCCAGTCCGGCTGCTGCCAGATCCAGAGAGGCGTTGTGGTGTCCATGAGCCGAATAATAGCGTTATTCGGCTCATTTTGTGAGCCGAATAACGCTATTATTCGGCTCACAGCCAATAAAAAGGGGCGCCCCGTCAGCCGGAGCGCCCCTTGTTCATTGCAGTGCAGCCAATCAGTCAGTGGTGATCCGCGAATGCTGTTTGGTGTCTTTCATGGTCGCGTATACCAGCAGCGAGCAGGCGATGCAGCCGGTGACGTACCAGTAGAAGCCGGTTTCCATGCCGTTGCTCTTGAACCACAGGGCCACGTACTCGGCAGTGCCGCCGAAGATCGATACGGTCAGCGCGTATGGCAGGCCGACGCCCAAGGCGCGGATTTCGGTGGGGAACAGCTCGGCTTTGACCACGGCGTTGATCGAGGTGTAGCCGCTGACGATGATCAGCGCGGCCATGATCAGGAAGAACGCGCCCCACCAGCTCTGCACGGTGTGCAGGGTGCTGAGGATCGGTACGGTGAACAGGGTGCCGAGCACGCCGAAGGCGATCAGGATCGGGCGCCGGCCGATCTTGTCGGACAGCCCGCCGATGATCGGCTGCAGGCACATGAACAGGAACAGCGTGGCCGCCGAGATGGTGGTCGAGTCGCTGATGCTCATGCCCACGGTGTTGACCAGGTACTTCTGCATGTAGGTGGTGTAGGTGTAGAAGGCCAGGGTGCCGCCCATGGTCAGGCCGACCACGGTCATCAGCTCTTTGGGATGGCGCATCAGGGTGCGCATCAGGCTCTCTTTGGACTTCTCTTTCTTGGTGAAGGAGGCGGTCTCTTCCATGCCACGGCGCAGGTACAGGGCAACCACCGCGCACAGCGCGCCGATCACGAAGGGTACGCGCCAGCCCCAGGCATACAGCTGCTCGGTGGTGAGGGTCTGCTGCAGGATGATCAGCACCGCCAGGGCGATGAGCTGGCCGGAAATCAGGGTCACGTACTGGAAGCTGGAGAAGAAGCCACGGCGTTCCTTGCTGGCCATCTCGCTCAGGTAGGTGGCCGAGGTGCCGTATTCACCGCCCACCGACAGGCCTTGCATCAGGCGCGCGACCACCAGCAGGACCGGTGCGGCAACGCCGATGGTCTCGTAGCCGGGGGTGAGGGCAATGACCAGGGAGCCGGCGCACATCAGCAGCACCGAAGCCATCAGCGCGGCCTTGCGGCCCTTGCGGTCGGCGTAGATGCCCATCAGCCAGCCACCGATCGGGCGCATCAGGAAGCCCACGGCGAAGATCGCAGCGGTATTGAGCAGTTGTGCGGTGGTGTCGCCGGCGGGGAAGAACGCTTTGGCGAAGTACAGCGAGAACGCGGCGTAGACGTACCAGTCGTACCATTCGACCATGTTGCCGATGGAGCCACTGAAGATCGATTTGAGGCGGCTGGCGGTGGTTTTTTCCGCGGCGGGCGCGGCGGCCGCCCCGCTGGGCAGGGTGCTGGCGTTATCCATCAGGGATACCTTCTCGTTGTTTTTGTGGAGCGCGCTCGGGGCGCAGCTTGAGAAGGGTTTTGCAGGAGCTGTGCCAAATGGGGGCGGGGTGATCCATTTGGGGGCATCACGGGGCAAGCCCGCTCCCACGCAGGCCATGTATCACCTGCGTTATAGCGATCACTGTGGGAGCGGGCTTGCCCCGCGATAGGGCCGCAACAAACTTATGGAATGAGCGGTTTTTCGCTCATCGGCGGGAAATGGTAGGCGGAAATCCGCTCATTCGCTGCCGAGAAAGTCCTCACGCACCAGCCCATGCCGCTGCATCTTCTCATTCAGCGTACGCCGTGGCAGCTGCAACGCCTCCATCACCCCTTTGATCTCGCCCTTGTGCTGGCGCAGCGCCGCACGCAGGCATTGGGCTTCGAAGGCCTCCATCTGTTCGCCCAGCGACTGTCCGCCTGGCAGGCTCTCAAGGTTCGGCGAATCCAGCCCCAGGGCATGACGCTCGGCAGCATTGGCCAGCTCACGCACATTGCCCGGCCAGTCGTGGGCCAGCAGCTGCGCCAATCGCCCTCCACTGACCGCTGGGGCATGGCGGCCCAGGCGTTCGGCAGCCGTGCGGGCGAAGTGTTCGAACAGCAGCGGTATGTCTTCACGGCGCTCGCGCAGCGGTGCCAGGCGCAGCTCGGCAACGTTGAGGCGGTACGCCAGGTCTTCGCGAAAGCGCCCGGCACGGGCCTCTTCAAGCAGGTCCGGCTTGGTCGCGGCAATGATGCGCAGATCGACGGTGATGCTCTGGTTGGCCCCCAGACGCTCGAGCTTCTGTTCCTGGATCACCCGCAGCAGCTTGGCCTGCTGGGCCAACGGCATGCTTTCGATTTCGTCGAGGAACACGGTGCCACCGTTGGCGTATTCCAGCTTGCCGATGCGTTTGCCCTGCGCGCCGGTGAACGCGCCGCTCTCATGGCCGAACAGCTCGGCCTCGAACAGGGTTTCGGGGATCGCC
Source organism: Pseudomonas sp. GZD-209 (assembly GCF_049310485.1). Classification (NCBI taxonomy): domain Bacteria; kingdom Pseudomonadati; phylum Pseudomonadota; class Gammaproteobacteria; order Pseudomonadales; family Pseudomonadaceae; genus Pseudomonas; species Pseudomonas sp. GZD-209. The sequence goes on along the minus strand of NZ_JBMOWQ010000125.1, from coordinate 21,136 downwards.
GCGCAGTTGAGCGCGACGAAGGGTTTGTCTGCGCGCGGGCCGAAATCGTGCAGGCAGCGCGCCACCCGCTCCTTGCCGCTGCCGGTCTCGCCACGGATCAGCACGTTCACCGGCAGGCTGGCCAGGTCGAGCACCTGCCGGCGCAACTGTTGCAGCCCCTGGGACATGCCGAGCAGGCTGGTTTCGAGCTGCGCCTTGAGGTCGGCCTGCTCATGCAGGCGACGGTTCTCCAGTACCAGCCGGCGCTTTTCCAGGGCGCGGCCGAGGCTGCCCAGCAGGTGCTGCGGGGTGAAGGGTTTTTCCAGGAAGTCGTAGGCGCCGTTGCGCATCGCCTCCACCGCCATCGGCACATCGCCGTGGCCAGTGAGCAGGATCACCGGCAGGTCGGGGTCATCCTGTTGCAGCCGTTCGAGCAGTTGCATGCCGGAAAGCCCGGGCATGCGCACGTCGCTGAGGATCACCCCGGGGAAGTTGCGCGGCAGTTGCGCCAGGCAGTCCTCGCCACGGGCGAACAGTTGCACGCTGAAGCCCGACAGGCTCAACCACTGTTCCACGGCGGTGCGGATACTGGCTTCGTCATCGACGACGATCACTGAATTCAACATACCGGCTCCATGTCACGGGGTAGCGTCAGGCTGAAACGCGCGCCGCCCGGCAGGTTCTCGACCTGCAGGCAGCCGCCGGCATCGACCACGATGCCGTAGGAAATCGCCAGGCCCAGGCCGAGCCCTTCACCCACAGGCTTGGTGGTGAAGAACGGGTCGAACACCTTGGCCAGGTCGGCCGGCTCGATGCCGCCACCGGAGTCGAGCACGCTCAGGCGCCACTGGCCATCGTCGAGTTCGATGCGGATCTCCAGGCGTTTGTAGCGCTTGTCGGCCATGGCGTCGAGGGCGTTGCGCAGCAGGTTGATCAGCACCTGCTCCAGGCGGATCGCATCGCCGCGGACCCAGGCCGGGCGGGCCAGGTACAGCGCCACGTCGACCGCTTCGGCGTGGATGCGTGCATCGAGCAGGTGCAGCGCCTGGTCGACCACCGTGGCCAGGTCCAGGCGCTCGCGCAGCCCGCCGGGGCTGTTGCGGGCGAAGGTCTTCAGGTGGCCGGTGAGCGCGGCCATGCGCGTGAGCATCTGCTCCAGCGGCTCCAGGGCCTGGCGCGCCTGGTCGTAACGGCCATGGTCGAGCAGCAGGCGCAGGGTTTCCAGCTGCATGCGCTGGGTGGTCAGCGGCTGGTTGATTTCGTGGGCCAGGGCGGCGGACATCTGCCCCAGCGCCGCCAGCTTGGCCGATTGCACCAGGCCTTCCTGGGCGGTGCGCAGTTCGCGGGTGCGCTCCTCTACCTGGCGCTTGAGCTCTTCGCGGCTGCGCTGGCGCAGGCGGGCCAGGCGCAGGCGCTGGCTGACGAACAGCGCGGCGAACACCAGGGTTAGCCAGATCGCGGCGGCGGCCAGGGCGGCGTTGCGGCCATCCTCGGCGACCTGCGGCTTGCGCAGCAGGTGCAGGGTCCAGCCTTCGGCTTCCAGCGGCAGGCTTTCCCAGAGGTATTCGGCGGCGCCGTCGGGGCCCTGCACGCGGGTCAGGTGGCTGTTGTCGGCAAAGCGGGTCAAGGCTTGGTGTTGCAAAGGCACCAGCGGCTGCTTGTCGTACTGGCGGGTTTCAGCCAGTTCGGCGCGGTCGGCGCCGCTCAGCGGTTGCAGCTCGCGGTAGCGCCAGCCTTCCTGGTTGGCGATGAAGGTGATGCCACGGGCGTCGCTGACCAGCAGGATATCGCTGCCCTGGCGCCACTCGCGTTCAAGTTCGGGGAACTCCAGCTTGACCACCATGGCGCCGAGGAAGCGGCCATGTTCGTCGTTGACCGCGCTGGCCAGGAAGTAGCCCGGCACGCCGCTGGTCACGCCGACCGCGTAGAAGCGGCCGCTGCCTTGGCTGCGGGTCTGTTTGAAATAGGGGCGAAAGCCGTAGTTGGAGCCGACATAGGTGGTCGGCAGGCGCCAGTTGCTGGCCGCGATGGCCAGGCCGGTGCGGTCGAGCAGCTCCAGGGTGGAGGAATTGGCGGCGCCGTTGATGCGCTCGAGCTTGTGGTTCAGGGCATTTTGCACCGGGTCGGTGACCGGGCCGCGCAGGGCGTCGATCAGTTCCGGGTCCAGCGCCAGTACCGCCGGCAGGGCGCGGTAACGTTCGATCAGGGTGTGCAGGTTGTTGGCGTACAGGCCCAGCTGTTGGCTGGCCCGCTGCGCGTCGGCCTGCATGGCCTCGCGCTTGGCCTGGTGCATGGCCCAGCCGGCGCTGAGGCCGGTGCCGACCAGGATCAGCAGGATGATCAGCCCCAGACGCAGGGCGCGGAAGGAAGAGGGCATGGGGCGGATCCGGGATTTCGGTTGTTCGTGTCGCCCTGATCGCGGGGCAAGCCCGCTCCCACAAGGGATGTGTCAATCCCGTGGGAGCGGGCTTGCCCCGCGATCAGGGCGAACCTGGCTTACAGCAGTTCGAAGCTCTGCTGCTGCACCGCCTGCGAGTCCAGGCCGATCTGCACATTGAACTGACCCGGCTCGGCCACGCGCTGCAGCTGGCCATTGTAGAACTTCAGGTCTTCTTCACTGATGTCGAAGGTCACGGTGCGTGCTTCACCGGCCTTGAGCATCAGCTTCTGGAAGTTCTTCAGTTCTTTCACCGGGCGGCTCATCGACGCGCTCTGGTCCTGCAGGTACAGCTGCACCACGGTCTCGCCGTCACGTTTGCCGGTGTTCTTCACCGTGATCTTGGCCTTGAGGGTTTCGCCGCGCTTGAGTTCGGTGCGCGACAGGGTCAGGTCGGTCAGGTCGAAGCTGGTGTAGCTCAGGCCGTAGCCGAACGGGTACAGCGGGCCGTTGGGCTCCTCGAAGTATTGCGAGGTGTAGTTGCCCGGCTTGCCGGGGGTGTACGGGCGGCCGATGCGCAGGTGGTTGTAGTACATCGGGATCTGCCCGACCGAGCGCGGGAAGGTGATGGCCAGGCGGCCCGACGGGTTGTAATCGCCGAACAGCACGTCGGCGATGGCGTTGCCGCCTTCGGTGCCGCTGAACCAGGTTTCGAGCAGCGCATCGGCCTGTTCACGTTCCCAGGCGATCGACAGTGGGCGGCCGTTCATCAGCACCAGCACCAGCGGTTTGCCGGTGGCCTTGAGCGCCTTGATCAGGTCGCGCTGCACCGCCGGGATTTCCAGGGTGGTACGGCTCGACGATTCGTGGGACATGCCACGGGATTCACCGACCACGGCCACCACCACGTCGGCCTGCTGGGCGGCCTTGACCGCTTCGTCGATCAGCACGGCGGCCGGGCGCAGGTCGTTGACGATTTCCGGGGCATCGAAGTTGAGGAAGTTGAGGTAGTCGAACATGGCCTTGTCGCCGGTCACGTTCGAGCCTTTGGCGTAGACCAGCTTGGCCTTGCCCTCGACGGCGCGGCGCAGGCCTTCGCGTACGGTGACCGAGTGCTGTGGCTTACCGTCGGCGGCCCAGCTGCCCATCATGTCGATGGGGGCGTCGGCCAGCGGGCCGACCAGGGCGATGGTGCCGGCCTTCTTCAGCGGCAGGGTCTGCTCGCGGTTCTCCAGCAGCACCAGGCTGCGGCGTGCCACGTCGCGGGCGGCGTCGCGGTGCAGGCGGCTCTCGGCGTAGTAGTCGGTAAGGTCGGTCTCAGGCTTGCCGATGCGCACATAAGGGTCCTTGAACAGGCCCATGTCGTACTTGGCGCCCAGCACTTCGCGCACCGCCTGGTTCAGCTCGCCCTGGGTCACTTCGCCGGACTTGAGCAGGCCTGGCAGCTCTTCGCCGTACAGGGTGTCGTTCATGCTCATGTCGATGCCGGCCTTGATCGCCAGCTTGGCCGCTTCGCGACCGTCGCGGGCCACGCCATGGCGGATCAGTTCCTGGATGGCGCCGTGGTCGCTGATGGTCACGCCCTTGAAGCCCCACTCCTTGCGCAGCAGGTCGTTCATCAGCCAGGTGTTGGAGGTGGCCGGCACGCCGTTGATCGAGTTCAGCGCCACCATCACACCCCCCGCACCGGCGTCCAGCGCGGCGCGGTAGGGCGGCAGGTATTCGTTGTACATCTTCGGCAGGCTCATATCGACCGTGTTGTAATCGCGCCCGCCTTCCACCGCGCCATACAGGGCGAAGTGCTTGACGATGGCCATGATGCTGTCGGGCTCGGCCGGGCTCTTGCCCTGGAACGACTTGACCATCACCTGGCCGATCCGCGAGGTGAGGTAGGTGTCTTCGCCGAAGCCTTCACTGGTGCGGCCCCAGCGCGGGTCGCGGGCGATGTCGACCATCGGCGCGAAGGTCATGTCCAGCGAGTCGGCGGCGGCCTCGATGGCCGAGGTGCGGCCGACCTTGGCGATGGCGTCCATGTCCCAGGACGCGGCCAGGCCCAGGCCGATCGGGAAGATGGTGCGCTCGCCATGGATGGTGTCGTAGGCGAAGAACATCGGGATCTTCAGGCGGCTGCGCATGGCGGCGTCCTGCATCGGCCGGTTCTCGGGGGCGGTGCGCGAGTTGAAGGTGCCGCCGATGCGCCCGGCGGCAATCTCTTCGCGGATCTTCTCGTGGGGCATTTCGGGGCCGATGCTGATCAGGCGCAGCTGGCCGATCTTTTCGGCCTCGGTCATCTGGCTGACCAGATGGTCGATGAATGCCTGCTTGTCTTGCAGGGGCGGGGCGGAGGGGGCGGCAAGGGCCGCCTGACTGGCAAGGCCCATGGCCAGGCCCAGCAAAGACAGTTTCATCATCAATTCCGTTGTTGAGTAGGGCGGTTGGCCGAGAACTTTCGTACGCCTGTTGTTATGAGGTCCGCTGGCGATTTTTTGGATCATTCGTCCATGATCCGACGCAGCCGCGGATTATGCCTTATATGAAGCGCTTGTTGAGATACACTCTCGCCACCCCGATGCCGGGATAACAATGATAAGAACGCTCAAGAGACGATGGCATGACCGAATACGAACAGCGCCAGATCGCCGAGGCGATCGCACGCGTCGAGCGGCGCACCGACGCGGAGCTGGTGACCGTGCTGGCGCGCCGCGCCGACGAATACCCCTATCTGCCCCTGCTCTGGGCGGCGCTGCTGGCGCTGGTCATCCCGCTGCTGCTGCACCGCTGGCAGGGCGGGATCGGCCTCAACGGCCTGTTGCTGGCGCAGATGCTCACCTTTGTCGCCTTGTGCCTGTTGCTGCGCCATCCACGCCTGGCGGCCTGGCTGGTACCGGCGATCCTGCGCCGGCGACGGGCTTCCGGGCTTGCCCGGCAGCAGTTTCTCGAACTCAACCTGCAGCGCACCGCCGGGGCTACCGGGGTGCTGATCTTTGTCAGCGAGGCCGAGCGGCATGTCGAGATCCTGGTCGATGAGGGGATCGCCCGGCACCTGCCGGCCCAGGCCCGCGAAGCGATCGTTGCGCGGTTCACCGAGCAGGTCTGCCAGGGCCATACCCTGCAAGGTTTCGTCGACTGCATCGAGGCGTGCGGCGAACTGCTCAGCGAGCATGTGCCGCCGACCCACGCGCGCAACGAGTTGCCCAACCGCCTGGTGATCCTCGATTGAGCCGCGCCCATCGCGAAAACCTTCGCGATGGGCGGCCAGCGACGTAGAATGCGCGGCATTGCGCAACGCGCTCCCCGCATTCCGAGGCACCCGCTCCCCATGTCGTCCACTACTTCCGCCCCCACCGCGCCGGATGCGCGCGCCCAGTTCCTGAGCCTGCTGGCCGACGCCCTGGCCGATGGCAGCCTGGCCAAACTGGTGCTGGCCCGCCACGTGGGGGCCGACCAGACCCTGCAGCGGATCATCGCCAAGCCGGTGCAGCTCAAGGGCGAGGCCTGCCTGCAACTGGTCTACCGCCACCAGACCCGCGACATCACCCGCAACCTGCCATTGGGCCAGGCGCAGGCACTGGTGGCCGAGCTGCTGCCGGAGAGCTTTCGCAACGCTCACCTGTTCACCGGTGCTGGTGAAGTGCAACTGGAGTTCAGCAAGAAGGGCAAGCCGATGCTGCGCCGTCACCTGGCCCAGCAGGCACCCCGGGAAGCGGCGGCAGCTGGGCATGACCGCGAGAAGAAGCGTTACCTGGAACTGTCGCGGCCCTTCCTGCGCGATCTTGGGGTGACCGACGCGCAAGGCGCGTTGATCCCGTCGATGTCGCGCAAGTGGAAGCAGATCAACAAGTTCATCGAGGTCTTCGACCACGCCCTGGCCGGCGCGCCGGTGGCGGCCGATCAGGCCTTGCGGGTGGCCGACTTCGGCTCGGGCAAGGGCTACCTGACGTTCGCCATGCACGACTACCTGCGCAACACCCTCGGGCGTGAGGCACAGGTCACCGGCGTCGAGCTGCGCCCGGACATGGTCGAGCTGTGCAATGCCGCGGCTGCGCGCCTGGAGCACCCGGGGCTGGTGTTCGAGTGCGGTGACGTGCGCAGCGTGGTGCCGGAGGCCATCGAGGTGATGATCGCCCTGCATGCCTGCGACATCGCCACCGACTACGCCATCCACACGGGCATCCGCTGCAACGCGGCGATCATCATGTGCTCGCCGTGCTGCCACAAGCAGATCCGCCCGCAACTGCACAGCCCAGGGCTGCTGCAGCCGATGCTGCAGTACGGCCTGCACCTTGGGCAGCAGGCCGAGATGCTCACCGACAGCCTGCGCGCGCTGTACCTCGAGGCCTGCGGCTACGAGACCAAGGTCTTCGAGTTCATCTCGCTGGAGCACACCAACAAGAACAAGATGATTCTTGCGGTGAAGCGCAAACAGCCAGTGGCGGCGGGGGCGCTGTTGGAGAAGATTGCGCAGCTCAAGGCGTTTTATGGGGTGCAGGAGCATTGCCTGGAGACGTTGTTGCAGGCGGATGGTTTGATCGCCGGGTAAGCACAAACTGTTGGGTGCCATTCCCGAAAGTGTGTAGGACCCCTCCCAAGCGCGTTTGGCGGCCGATATTGGTGTCAAGAGCTCTGTAGTGTGCTGGCCATCCATGTGAAGGCGGGTAAGGAGCAGTGACGATGGAATACGAGTTCACCCTCAACTACCAACTGGTCGATGACGAAGAAATGGATGCGCTCCTCGAGCGCCTGGCCGAAGCGGGTTGTGACGACGCCCTGGTCGGTATTGGTCAGCCCGGTCGCCTGTCGCTGGAGTTTGTACGGGAGTCGTCCAGTGCCGAGGAGGCGATCGAGAGTGCGCTCAGGGATGTTCGCAGCGCAGTGCCTGGCGCACGACTGATAGAGGCGACGCCCGACCTCGTCGGGCTGACCGATGTGGCCCAGATCGTGGGTGTGTCGCGCCAGAACATGCGCAGGTTGATGCTGGCGCACATGCACAGCTTCCCGGCCCCCATGCATGAAGGCAGTACCTCGCTCTGGCATCTCGCCGATGTATTGGCCTGGCTGCAGGCGAGGGGGAGTTATGACATCGGCCAGCAGATGCTGGATCTGGCTCGGGTCGCGATGACCGTCAATGTATCAAGCGCCCATGCACGGGTTTTCAAAGGGACGATGGCTTTGGCCGATTGAAGCTGTGCCGCTGGGGGCCGCTTCAACGGCGCCCTGTCGGTACTTCGATCGCCAACTCCGCCAGCCCCAGGGGATGGGTACTGGCATCGAAGAAGTGCAGCGCTGTCCCCGGCAGATCACCGAACCGCTCGACGAAATGCTGCTTCTGGTTCAGCACCGATGCCTCGCTCAATGGCCGGATGGCAATCAGAAGTTGCCCTGGCCGCGCCTGGTGAATGGCGTCGAGCAGGTGCTGGTCGCTGCTGTCCAGATGCTGGCCGAACAGGCACAGCCCTTCGTGCTCATTGGCCAGTTGGCCCAGGCACCATGACAGGTAATCCGAGTTGCGGATCGCGCGCAGTTTCTCCTCGCTACGGAACTCGTTGACGAACAACGGCACCTCGCCGGGGATGTTCACGGCAAAACCGTCCAGCAATTCGGCGCATTCGGCGCTGCGCTGGCGGCTGGAGCCGTCCGGCAGTTTGAGCAGGTGCAGGCCGCCATGCAGGTGCATCACCCGGGTGCCTTCGCTGCGGGTGCGGCGCACGTCGAAGAAGCCCTGCTCGTCGAACAGCGCGGCAAAGCCCTGTGGAGCATGCTGCACGGCCCACGGCAGGATCAGGTCGTAGTTGCTGGTGTAGACGCTGCGAAAGCCACGCAAGGCCTGGTTGATCGAGGCCAGGGTAGCCGCCGGCATCAATGGCCATGGCAGGTGCACGGTGCGCACGGCGTGAATCAGCGCTTCCTTGATCGAGTAGTAGCGGTTCAGCGGCGCGGTGGAGTTGATGGCCAGCGCGGCGTTGGCGCGGACGGTGTGGTTGAGGGTGCTCAGCAGCGGTTCGAACAGCTCTGTGCCGAGCGACTTGAACAGCGCCTGGTCACTGATCGCCAGGCCTTTCTTGCGTCCAGCACGCTGGGCTTCTTCGTACAGCGAGAAGTAGCCGAACGGTTTCCACAACGCCCGGCTGGCACCGTTGCCCAGCAACAGGGCGGTGCAAGGGTGGCGCTGGTTGAGGTCGGCCCAGGCGGGCAAGTGGGCGTCGAGTGCGGGCATGGGCATTCCGTTGGGCGTGGCTCAAAACGCGGCGACTTTAGCATGTCATGCAATGTATGCGAGGCATGTCGCGCGCAGAGACCGGCGCAGCAGCTCTGCAGCAATTTTCAATGCGACAAGGCCTTGAGCACGTGATCAGGGTCGTTGTGGATGGCCCGCAGCAGCGCCTTGGCAGGCCCCGTGGGCTCCCGGCGCCCCTGTTCCCAGTTACGCAGCGTAGCGACTTGCACATCGATCATCTCGGCGAAACGTACCTGTGACAAACCGGTGGCCTTTCGGATTTCCCGGATTTGAAGGGCGTCGATTTCGAACTGGCGCGAGGGTTGGCGTTTGCCCTGGATGATTTCATCCATTTCTACAACGCTTTCCATCAGTTCGTCGAAGAGGCGGCTCATGGGTATCTCCAGTTTTCGATGACGGACTTCAAAGCCTTGCGCTGTTCGGCGGATAGCTCCGATTGTTCGTTCTTCGCAAAGATGTAGAGCAAGGTGATATGTGACCTTGCCGTGAAGTGGTAGTAGATGACTCTGGCGCCGCCTCGCTTGCCGTGGCCGTTCGCTGGGGCGCGGATTTTGCGCAGGCCGCCGGTACCTTCGATGACATCCCCTGCATCGGGGGATATCAAAAGACGAACCTGCAACAACCTGTAGGTTTCGTCGTCGAGCAGCTCTTTTGCGCGCTTGGTAAAGACAGCGGTTTCGGTAAAAAGCATAGCAGGGTATACGCCATTGGCGTAGTCACTTTTCACCAGCGATGCGCGGAGAGTGGAATGCCCGAAAGGCTACCTTCTCGCCGACACGGTACTGCATCGCTCCCCTCTGACAACGATGTAGGCGCCTTCCTCTACTTGTCGGCGGATTCCCTGCTCGTCCTGTTCCGCCATACCCGATACGCCCTGATCCCCGCTCGCACCGAGCCAAACAGCAATTTGTCCTCCATCTCCCGCGCCATCCCCGAGCGCACCAGCATGCGCAGGAAGGTGCCGCGGGCGCGGGCGATGGCGAAGTGGATGCCCTGGGCGGTGAGCGTGTCGCGCACCTCGCGCAGGGCGGCGATGCCGCTGACGTCGATACTGGTCACGGCTTCGGCGTCGAACAGCACCGCCTGGGGCTTGTCCACCCCCTGCACGGCGTCGAGCAGGCGCATCTTGAAGTAGTCGGCGTTGAAGAACAGGATCGCGTCGTCGAAGCGATACACCACCAGGCCTGGCACGGTGCGGGCGTCCTTGTGCTGGCGCACGTCCACCTGCCCCTCGACACCCGGCAGCCAGCCGAGTACCGCGTCGGTAGGCTGGTAGATGCTGTAGAGCAGGCGCAGGATGGCCAGGGTCACGGCAAACACGATGCCCGGCAGCACGCCCAGCCCCAGCACGCCGACCGTGGTCAGCAGGCACAGCCAGAATTCGAAGCGGCTGAGCTTGCGGATGGTCTTCAGCGACTTGATGTCGATCAGCCCCCAGCCGGCCATCAGCAGTACCGCGCCCAGCGCCGCCTGCGGGATCCAGGCCATGGGGGCGGTGAAGAACAGCAGGATCAGGGCAATCACCAGCGCGGCGATGATGCCCACCAGCTGGCTCTTGCCGCCGACCATGTCGTTGACCGCGGTGCGCGAGTCGGCGCCGCTGATGGCGAAGCCCTGGGAAATACCGGCGGCCAGGTTGCTCACCCCGAGGGCGACGAATTCATGGTTGGCGTTGATCGCGTAGCCATGCCGGGCGGCAAAGCTGCGGGCGGTGAGCATGGCGCTGCAGAAGCTGATGGTGGCGATACCCAGGGCGTCACGCAGGAGGCTCTTGGTTTCCGCCAGGTTGCTTTGTGGCCAGGCCAGCTCCGGAATGCCCGCCGGTACCGGGCCAAGGATCGCCACACCATAACGGTCCAGGCCGAGCAGCCCGGCCAGGGCGGTGAACACCACCACAGTCACCAGCGCCGCCGGCAGGCGCGGGTAGCGCCGCGGCAACCAGATCAGCAATGCCAGCCCGGCCAGGCCGATCGACAGCGTCAGCCAATGGATCTCGCCCAGCCGCTGCAGGAAGTTGATCAAGCTGAGGATGAAACCGTCGCCCTCGATCTTGAAACCCACGACTTTTGAGAGTTGCCCGGCGAGCAGGCTGAGGCCGATGCCGTTGAGGTAGCCGATCAGGATCGGCCGCGAGAAAAAGCTGGCGATGAAGCCGGCGCGCGCCACCCCGGCGCCGATCAGCATCACACCCACCAGCACGGTGACGATCACCGACAGCTCGGCAATGCGCTGCGGGTCGCCCATGGCCAAGGGGGCCACAGCGCCGCCGATCATCGCGCAGGTGGCGGCATCGGGACCGACCATCAGTTGCCGCGAACTACCGATCAAGGCGTAGACCATCATCGGCAACACGCAGGCGTACAAGCCGTACTGCGGCGGCAAGCCGACGATCTGGGCATAGGCGATGGCGATGGGGATCTGGATCGCGGCCACCGACAGGCCCGCCTGCAGGTCGGCGTGGAACCACTCGCGACGGTAGTGCAGCAGGTTGGCCAGGCCCGGAAGCCAGCGGGAGAGAAACATGCGCAGTCCTTTGGAAATGTTTCAGAAAGCTTAGGTGCTTTTGCGTGCTGGGCAGCACCGGGCATTTAAGCCAATCGGGCACGGCATGGCCATGGGCCAGATCAATGAAGGGTGCGCAAATGCAGGCGACAGAAACGAAAAAAGGAGCCAAGGCTCCTTTTTACAGCGATGACGTCACTGGAACGCCATGCGGGGAATGCGATTTGGAGCGGGTAGAGGGAATCGAACCCTCAACTAAAGCTTGGGAAGCTTTCGTTTTGCCACTAAACTATACCCGCGTCGGCGCCCGACTTTTTACCATAACCCCCTGCCAATTAATAGCCCAATGTCATAAAAGGCTGTCGGCACTCTGCTGCCTGCGGATAAGCCAGGCATGCAGGTGCCGTTGCGCTTAGATGGCCAGTGCATGCTGCCCCTGCGTGTGGGTGTAGCGTTGACGGGGCTCGCGCACGGTCGGCTTGAGGAAGCCGAGCATGACCGAGCGGGTAGCCTCACTGGCGCTCTTGTGCTCCATGTCGAGGAAGTGGCCGGCTCCGCGGATCACGCTGAAGTGGCTTTGCCCCACATGTTTGCTGAACTGCCGCGCATCTTCGACGGTGGTGTATTCGTCACGGTCGCCGTTGATGAACAGCACCGGGATGTCGATGTTGCGCGCGGCCTTCAGCGCTCGCTCCAGGTCGTGATCGAGCACCTGGTTGATGTGGAAATGCATCTGCGCGTACTCGTGGCTGTCCAGGCTGCTGACATGCCGGTAGTTGAAGCGCTTGAACAACGACGGCAGGTATTTACCGATGGTGTCGTTGACCAGGTTGCCCACCTGGTAACGATCGCAGGCGGCCAGGAACTGGCAACCACGCTCCAGGTAGTCGCGCATCGGTTCGTTGATCACCGGCGAGAACGAACTGACGATGGCCTTCTTCACCAACCGTGGCTGGTGCGCCAGCGCCAGCAGGGCGCAGGCGCCGCCCCAGGAGAACGACATCACGTGGTCGGCGTGGAAGTGCTCGATCAGCTCAAGGAGGATGTGCGACTCGGTCTCCTTGGTGATCAGCCGTTCCTGGCGGTTGTGGGGCTTGGACTTGCCGGCATAGGGCTGGTCGTACAGCACCACGTTGAATTGCGGGTGCAGGCTGCGCACTGTCTGTGCAAAGGACGCCGTCGTGGCCAATGATCCATTGATCAGGATGATGGTCTTTTCGGCGCCTTCCGCGCGATGGAACTCCGTGTAAACCCGGTACTGACCTTGGATATCAAGTACAGCAATTTCTGGCCTCATGTCATCGACTCCTGGCGCAAAAAAGGGTATTCGCGTCACCTGTTGGTCTGCGTGGCTGGTTCGTGAACTCGCGTTCGAATCAACCGCGCAGGCCGTTAGGGTGCACGTGCTTTATGACAGGTAGGCATTTGCCTGGAAGAAAACCGGTGGGCCCTTGTGTCGATCCCTGACGCGCGTGTCGACGGTATTGTTGTAGCGGGCGATTTACCGTGCCCCAAGGTGTCGAGACCCTGGGTGGCCGGCAAAAAGGTGTCTTGGACTGCGTTTGTGACCGGCAAGTCACAGGCAGACCGACAAGTTGGCAGTCAAGCAGCGCAGGGCCGATCGCGCAAGTGAGTTTCTGGGGATATTTTGCAGGAAACCGCTGGGCGGTCGGTGTAGTGGAAAAGTGCCAGGGCTACCCAATCGTTTGCGCGAAAAACGCCTGCGCAGAGCCTTCGCAGCCGCTCAGAAACAGGCGATCTCTGCGGCCGAAAGGTCCCTGTACTGACCGGGCAACAAGGCCGGATCCAGCTCGATCATCCCCATGCTTTCCCGGTGCAGTTGCAGCACCTTGTTCTGAAAGTGGCCGAACATGCGCTTGACCTGGTGATAGCGGCCTTCGACGATCGCCAGCCGCGCTTCGCGGGGGCCGAGAATATCCAGCTGCGCAGGCTGGGTGGTGAGGTCTTCGAAGGCGAAATAGAAGCCTTGGCGAAACTTCTCGACGTAGTGGGCGCCGATCTTGTCCTCGGTCTGTACGAGGTAAACCTTGGCCAGCTTGGTCTGTGGCTGGGTCAGGCGGCGCGACCACTGGCCGTCGTTGGTCAGGATCAGCAGGCCGGTGGTGTTGTAGTCCAGGCGCCCGGCAATGTGCAGGTCGTCGCGCCATGCGGGCGGCAACAGGTCGAGCACGGTGCGGTGCTGCGGGTCGCTGGTGGCGCTGACGCAGCCCATGGGCTTGTGCAGCATCAGGTAGCGCGCCGGGCGGCCGGCCTGCAGCAGTTGCTCGTCCACTTCGACACGGCTGAACTCGCGTACCTCGTGCAGCGGGTCGGCGGTGATCACGCCATCCACGCGCACACGCCGCTGCACCAGCAGCAGGCGTACTTGCTGGCGGTTGAAACAGGGCAGGTTGGCGAGGAAACGGTCGAGGCGCATGGCGGCAGGTCGTGGCAGATCGGCGCGCAGTCTAGCGGATCGCGGGGGACTGCGCTGCCTTGAGTTGCTCGTCCACTTTGGCGCACTGCGGGCACAGGCAGGCCTGGTTGCGCAGTTCGGCAGGCAGGGCTTCGATGATGGCCGGGTCGATGCTCACCGCGAAGCACCAGCACCCTTGGGTGGCACTGGCCGGGTTGGCCAGGCCGCACTGGTTGGCGGCGCCGCAGGCAGGGCAGTGCTGGTTACTGGTCATGTTCGGGTCCGGGCATCTGGCTGCAGACGCGGTTGCGTCCGCCTTGTTTGGCACGATAAAGCGCGAGGTCGGCGCGGCTCAGCAGGCTGTGCAGGGTGTCGTCGCGCTGCAGGCCGGCGAGGCCGATGCTGACGGTCAGGCGCAGCGGCTGGTCGGCATAACTGAAGATCAGTTGCTCGGTGCGCCGGCGGATCTTTTCGGCCACTTCGACGGCCTGGCGCCCTTCGGTTTCGCGCAGCAGCACGATGAACTCCTCGCCGCCCCAGCGGCAGAGTATATCGGACTGTCGCAGGCTGCCGTGCAGCACGTTGGCGAACTGGCGCAGCACTTCGTCGCCGGCCAGGTGGCCGTGGGTGTCGTTGAGTGCCTTGAAGTGGTCGAGGTCGATCAACAGGGCGACCAGCGGTGCACTGATGCGCTGCGCCTCGACCAGCGCCTGGCCGGCCAGCAGGTCGAAGCTGCGCCGGTTGGGCAGGCCGGTAAGGCTGTCGAGGGTGGCCAGGGCCTCGGCGTTGTCCTGATGGCGCTTGATCATGGCGTTGAGCAGCGACAGCACCACCAGGGTGATCATGGCGCAGATCGCCAGGTTCAGGTACAGCGACTGGCGGATGCGGTCCAGGGCACTGGTCTCGCGCTTGTCCACCAGCAGGTACCAGTCCAGTTCGGGCAGCGGGCGCACGTTGAGGAAGTGGCTGTGGCCGTCGTTGTCGTAATACTCGTGGCTGCCAGCGGCAGGGGTCGGCATGCGCGCCAGCAGGTCTTTCCACTGGCTGCTGTCACTCAACTGCTGCCCTGCGCGAAGGCCGTGGGGGCCGCCGTCAGAACCGGTCAGCAGCACCTTGCCCTGGGCATCGGTGAACAGCACCGAGCGATGGTAGCGGCGCTGGTAGTCATCGATCAGGCGCACCACCGACTCGACGCTCAAGCCCACCCCCACGGCACCGATGAAGCGCTGCTGGTAGTCGAGCACGCGGTAGTTGATGAAAACCGTGAGCTTGTCCTGGTTGGCCATGTCCACGTCGACATTGATCTCGTAGGGCACGCTGGCCTCGCGCAGGCGGAAATACCAGGCATCGCGCCAGGCATCGGCCTTGACCTGCTTGAGTACACCTTTGGCCTGGTAATAGGTGCGGCTGCGCTCGGAGACCAGGAAACTGGTGAAGGTGCCCTGGCCGCCCATCACTTCGCCCAGGTAGCGGGTTATGCGCGTGGGGTCCTGTTCGCCGCCCAGCAGCCAGTCCCGCAGGAAAGTGTCCTGAGCCATCATCGACGAGATCAGCACCGGGCGGATCAGGTCTTTCTGGATTTCCGAATAGACGGTGTCGGAGGTCAGCGGCAGCTCGGTGTTGACGATGCCGTCGCGGATTGCCCCGCGCGAGGCGTAGTAGCTCAGCAGCGAGGTGGCGAGGAAGCCGCAGCCCAGCAACAGCAGCAGGGTGAAGATCAGCGAGCGTTGCGAAAACAGGGCGGAAGGCGAGGGCATGATCGTCCCATGATGTGTGCCAGTGGCGACATTCTAGTGAGATGACCGAAAAATGACTGCATGTTTTTCAGGGTTATAGGGGATGTTTCAATTTGTTGCAGAAATGGCACTGAACCCTGGCCGGACTGTCTTATGCAGTGTCGATCAACGCATCGTCGTCGACGCTCGCCAGCGCCGCTGTGTCGGGCACCCCTGCGGTCCAGGAGGCCGCCATGTACCCACGAATCCTGATCATTGTCCTGCTCGGACTGCTGACTTCTGCCTGCGCCCCCTACTACGAGAGCGACGGCTATTACCGCAGTGACTACTACACCAGCGACCGCTACGTGTACCCCGGCTATTACCGCCAGGACCGCTACTATGTAGCCCCGCAACCGCGCTACTACTACCAGAGCGCGCCGCGTTACTACCAGCCTGCACCGCGCTACTACCGGCCGGCACCGGCGCCGCAGTACCGGCCTTATCCGGCACCCGGCATGCAGCCCAGCTGGCACGGCAACCCGCGCAACGACTATGGCAACCGCCAGCGTTATGACTACGGGCGCGACCGGGATCGGCAGGACTACCGCAACGACAACCGTGGCGGGCGCGGGGATCGCTGGCATTCCAATGGGCAGGGCCATGGTGACCGCGGCCAGGACGGCGGGCGGGGAGGGGATCGCAACTGGCAGCGTTGAGGGCAAATGAGCCATTACAGGGCAAGTCGGCGTGCCGTACCGACTTGCCCTGTGCTGTTTCTACGCCAGATCAGCCAGCGGATGCCGACCCTCCCAGGCCTTGCTGAAATGCGCCGCCACCACCGCTGCGGGCACCTGCGCCACGTCCGGCCAGTGCCAGTGCGGCGTGTTGTCCTTGTCCAGCAATCTGGCCCGCACCCCTTCGCTGAACTCGGGGTGACGGCAACAGTTGAGGCTCAGGGTGTATTCCATCTGGAACACCTGCGCCAGCGACAGGTAGCGGGCCCGGCGGATCTGCTCCCATACCAGGTGCGCGGTCAGCGGGCAGCCCTCGTGCAGGCGCTGACCTGCCGCGGCCAGCAATGGGTCGGCATGCCGGGCCAGGCCGGCCAGCGCACGCCAGGCTGCTACCGGGTCGGCCACATCGAGTACTTCGTCGATCACTGCCCGGCGTGCCAGCCATTGGCCCTCGGGCAGTTCGGCACACGCCCGGTGCTGTTCGGCCTTGAGCAGGCTGTTGAGCTGCAGGTCGGTCTGTTCCTGCCAGTTCAGTTGCAGCAGCTCCTCCACCAGCGCTTCTTGTTGATGCTCGCCGAAGAAACGGTCGGCCAGGCCCAGGTCCAGGGCGTCACGGGCATTGATCGGCGCGCCGGTGAGGCCGAGGAACAGGCCGAGCTTGCCGGGCAGGCGGGACAGGAACCAGCTGGCGCCCACGTCCGGATACAGGCCGATGCTGATCTCGGGCATGGCCAGGCGGCTGCTGGGGGTGACGATGCGCACCGCCGCGCCCTGCAACAGCCCCATGCCACCCCCGAGCACATGGCCATGGCCCCAGCACAGCAGGGGTTTGGGGTAGGTGTGCAGGCGGTGGTCGAGGCGGTATTCGCTGGCGAAGAAGGTGGCGGCCAGCGGCGGTATGCTGCCGGGATGCTCGCGGCAGGCTTGTACCAGTGCACGTACGTCGCCCCCGGCGCAGAAGGCTTTAGGCCCGTTGCCGCGCAGCAGTACGCAGACGATGCCGGGGTCGTGAGCCCAGGCGTGCAGGCGCTCGTCGAGCACCTCGATCATCGGCAGGGTCAGCGCATTGAGCGCCTTGGGTGCATCCAGGGTGGCGATGCCGATGCGGGCGCCATCGGCGCCGGTGAGTACCTCGCATTGAATGGACATGGACTACCTCGCGCAAGTCATCCCACCAGTATGGCCCGCGCTGCTGAAGCTGCCGGTCGTCGGTCGGATCGATTGACAAGCCGGCGCGGCTTTCCTAGTGTCGCGCCACTTTGCTTCTGGATGGCCCCATGACCGACGACGACCGCATCAAACTCGAACCCAGCTGGAAGGCCGCGTTGCGCGCCGAGTTCGACCAGCCCTACATGCATCAGCTGCGTGAGTTCCTGCAGGGTGAATACGCCGCCGGCAAAGAGATCTACCCGCCGGGGCCGCTGATCTTCAATGCGTTGAACTCCACGCCGCTGGAGCAGGTGAAAGTGGTGATCCTCGGCCAGGACCCGTACCACGGCCCCGGCCAGGCCCACGGCCTGTGCTTCTCGGTGCAGCCGGGCGTGCCTACGCCGCCGTCGCTGGTCAACATCTACAAAGAGCTGCAACGCGACCTCAACCTGCCGATCCCCAACCACGGTTACTTGCAGAGCTGGGCCGAGCAGGGGGTGCTGTTGCTCAACACCACCATGACCGTTGAGCGCGCCAATGCCGCCTCGCATGCCAAGAAGGGCTGGGAGTTCTTTACCGACCGGGTCATCCAGGTGGTCAGCGAGCAGTGCCCGAACGTGGTGTTCCTGCTGTGGGGCGCGCATGCCCAGAGCAAGCAGAAGCTGATCGACGCCAGTAAGCACCTGGTGCTCAAGTCGGTGCACCCGTCGCCGTTGTCGGCCTATCGCGGATTCTTCGGCTGCGGGCATTTCAGCCGGGCCAATGGCTTCCTCGAGCAGCGCGGGATGGCGCCGATCAACTGGGCGTTGCCGCCGCTCTGAGCAGGACCTCATCGCGGGGCAAGCCCGCTCCCACGCAAGCCGAAGCAATCAGATTGGACTGCCCCCAAGAAGTTGGACATCAATCCAACCCTTGGGGGGCAGTCCAGATCGTGGGAGCGGGCTTGCCCCGCGATGGGGCCTAGGCCTTCACCCAGCGCCTGAACAACGGCTCGGCCAGAAACAGCACGAACAACAACCGCATTACCTGCAACGCCGTCACCAGCGGCACCGACAGTTGCAGGGTCTCGGCTGTCAGGCTCATCTCGGCAATCCCCCCGGGCATCATCCCCAGGGTCAGCGAGCGCAGGTCCAGGTGAGTGAGCAGGCTCAACCCCCAGGCCGCGCCTGCGGCAATCAGCATGCACAGTGCCGTGGCCAGCAAGGTCCGGCCGAGGAACGACGGCGCCCGGCGGAAAAACGCGCGGTTGAAGTGGCAGGCCAGGCCGCTGCCGATCAGCCACTGGCCGATCTGGCTGGCGCCATTGGGCAAACCGATCTGCAGGTTACCGGCCAGGCTCACGCTCGCCGCCACCAGCAACGGCCCGAACAACCACGGGTTGGGCTGGCGCAGCCGTTGCCAGATCAGCGCGACCACCACGGCCAGCGGTGCGATCAGGGCCAGCCAGCCCCAGCTGACGCTACCGGCGTGGTTCAGCGGCACCCCATCACCGAGCAACAGCTTGAACAGCGCCGGCACGCACAGCACCACCGCCAGCACCCGCAAACTCTGAGCGGCTGCCACCTGGCTGAGCACCGCGCCATTGCGCGCGCCGAGGTTGACCATTTCTCCAGAGCCGCCAGGCATGCTGGCAAAAAACGCCGTGGCGCGGTCTTCGCCGGTACGCCGCAGCAGCCACACGCTGATCACGCTGGACAGCGTGGTGAACAGCGCGCCGAAGAAGATCAGCGTGAAGTGCTCGGCGACCTGCTCGATCACCGCCGGGGTGAAGTGCAGGCCGATGCCGATACCGATGATCCACTGCCCGCACTTGCGGCCATTGGGGATTTCGCTCAGTTGCCAGGGGGTCAGGCAGCGCACCAGGATGATCGCCAGCAACGCGCCGACCATCCACGGCAAAGGCCAGCCGACCTTGCTGGCGGCAAAACCGCCAGCAAGACCGACCAGCCCGGTGGCCCAGAACAGAGGGAGACCGCGGTCAGGCATCCGCCATCGCCCGGCGCTGTTGCGCGCGTTTGCGCCAGATGCGCAGCAGCGGCAGGGTCAGCATCAGCACCGTCAGCACCCAGACCGACATGCTGATCGGGCTCGACCAGAGGATGCCCAGTTCGCCGTTGGAGATCGACAGCGCGCGGCGCAGGTTCTGCTCCATCAGCCCACCGAGTATGAAGCCCAGCAGGATCGGCGACAGCGGGAAGTCCAGCTTGCGCAGGATGTAGCCCATGATGCCGATGCCGACCATCAGGAACAGGTCGAAGGTGGTGGCATGCACGGCGTACACGCCGATCGCGGTGATGATCGCGATCACCGGTACCAGTGCCCAGTTCGGTACGGCGAGGATGCGGGTAAAGATGCGGATCATCGGGATGTTCAGGATCACCAGCATGATGTTGGCGATGAACAGCGAGGCGATCAGGCCCCAGACGATGTCCGGCTGCTGTTCGAACAGCAGCGGGCCCGGGGTGATGTTGTACAGGGTCAGCGCGCCGATCATCACGGCAGTGGTGCCCGAACCCGGTACGCCCAGGGTCAGCATCGGCACCAGGGCGCCACAGCAGGAGGCGCCGATGGCGGTTTCCGGGGCGGCCAGGCCACGGGCGTCACCCTTGCCGAACTTGCCTTTTTCACCCGCCATGCGTTTTTCGGTCATGTACGCCACGGCACTGGCCAGGGTCGCGCCGGCACCCGGCAGTACGCCCATGAAGAAGCCCAGCAGGCCGCAGCGGATGTTCACGGCGAACACCGACGCCGCTTCCTTGAAGTTGAACAGCATGCGCCCGGTGGCCTTGACCGCCACGTGGCCATGGTGGGTCTTCTCCAGCAGCAGGAGGATCTCGCTGATCGAGAACAGCCCCAGCACCAGCACCACGAACTGGATGCCGTCGGCCAGGTGCACGCTGTCGCCGGTGAAGCGGTACACGCCGCTGTTGGCATCGATACCTACCGCCGACAGGAACAGGCCGATCAACGCGGCGATGAAGGTCTTCAACGGTTTGTCGCCGGCCATGCCGCCGAGGGCGACGATGGCGAACACCATCAGCACGAAGTACTCCGCCGGGCCGAAGGCGATCGCCCATTTCGCCAGCAACGGGGCGAACAGCACCATGCCGCAGGTGGCGATGAAGGCGCCGATGAATGAACTCCAGGCCGACAGCGACAGCGCCACGCCGGCCAGGCCCTGGCGGGCCATGGGGTAGCCGTCGAGGGTGGTCATCACGGTGGAGGCTTCACCGGGGATGTTCAGCAGGATCGAGCTGATGCGTCCGCCGTATTCGCAGCCCAGATAAACGGCGGCCAGCAGGATCAACGCCGACTCCGGCGGCAGGCCGAGGGCGAAGGCGATGGGGATCAGCAGGGCCACGCCGTTGATCGGGCCCAGGCCCGGCAGCAGGCCGACCACGGTGCCGATCAGGGTGCCGGTGAGGGCGGTGACCAGGTTGTACGGGCTCAGCGCGACGCCGAAGCCCTGGCCGAGATAGCTCAAGGTATCCATGTGTCAGTTCTCCAGTACGCTCAGCAGGCCAAGGGGCAGGGGCACGTCCATCACGCGGTCGAACAGCCAGTACAGCAGCAGGCTCATGCCCACCACCACGAGGGCGCTGTGCAGCCAGCGGCCGCCGTACAGGCGGGCCATGGGGATGCCCACCAGCACGGCGCTGAGGATGAAGCCCAGGGCCTCGAAGGTGCTGGCGAAGACGATCAGCAGGCCGACACAGGCGGCGATCTTGATCAGGGTTTCGCGGTCCAGTTCAGGCTCGTCGTCCTTGCGTACGATGGGCGTGGGGCGGATGGCCAGGTACAGCAGGCCCAGGCCCATCAGGCCGAGCATCAGCAGCGGGTAGGCGCGCGGGCCCACCGGTTCATAGGAAAACGCGGCCTGGTAGGGCCAGGCCATCACGGCCAGGGCGGTGCACACCGCCAGCAAAAGCAGGGCGAAGAGGCGTTGCAGGATCATGGGAGAATCCTCATGGTCGGGGGGCACGTGGGAGCGGGCTTGCCCCGCGATTGCGAGATCGCGGGGCAAGC
>NZ_JBMOWQ010000124.1:0-13367 GCF_049310485.1 Pseudomonas sp. GZD-209 | reverse complement strand
CCCCCCCCCCACCCCCCAACCCCCCCCCCCCCCCCCCCCCCCCCCCCCCCCCCCCCCCCCCCCCCCCCCCCCCCCCCCCCCCCCCCCCCCCCCCCCCCCCCCCCCCCCCCCCCCCCCCACGTGGAGGATGCCGGGGCGGCTTACTGGATCAGCCCGAACTCACGGGCCAGTGCCTTGTAATCGGCCACCTGCTTCTTCACATAGCCGTCCAGCTCTTCGCCGGTCATGGCGAACGGGAACAGCTCGCGCTGGTCGCGCAGCTTGGCGAAGTCTTCCGAGGCGAGCATCTTGTCGAACGAGGCTTTCCACCAGGCGTAGTCTTCGTCGCTGACCTTCGGCCCCAGGTAGAAGCCGCGCACCACCGGCCAGACGATGTCGTAGCCCTGCTCCTTGGCGGTGGGGATGTCTTTCATTTCCGGCTCGTCCAGGCGCTTCTCGGAGAACACCGCGAGGATGCGCATGTTGCCGCTCTGGATGTGCGGCATGGAGTCGGAGATATCGGTGGAGCCGACCTGGATATGGCCGCCGAGCAGCGCGGTGGCGATTTCGCCGCCGCCTTCCAGGGCCACGTAGCGCAGGTCGCGCGGGTTGATACCCGCGGCCTTGGCGATCAAGGCGGTCTGCATCCAGTCCTGGCTGCCGACGGTGCCGCCGGAGCCGATCACCACCTTGCTCGGGTCTTTCTTCAGGGCCGCGACCAGGTCGTCGAGGGTCTTGTAGGGCGAGTCGCTCTTCACCGCGATGGCGCCATAGCTGGTGCCCACGGCTGCCAGCCATTTCACCGCGTTCTCGTCAAAGCGGCCGAATTTGCCCTGGGCCAGGTTCAGCAGCGAGCCGCTGGACCAGGCCACCAGGGTGCCGGCATCGCCTGGCCGCTGGGCGACCACGGCGTTGTAGGCCACCGCGCCGACACCGCCGGGCATGTAGGTCACGCGCATTGGTTTGCTGAGGATCTTTTCCTCCACCAGGGCGCTCTGCACCAGCTTGCAGGTCAGGTCGAAACCGCCGCCGGGCGAAGCCGGGGCGATGCATTCGGGGCGTTTCGGCTCGGCGGCCAGGGCATTGCCTGCCAGCAGCAGGCAGCCGGTTGCGAGGGCGAGGCGGCGCAGTGAAAAGGTCATCGTCTATCTCCGTGAGCGTTGTTGTTATGAGTTACCACAGAGCTACGCTGTAGCTCACCAGCAGCCGTACCTCGTCCGCGTCGCGGGCGATGTTGGAGCGGAAGGTGGCGTTGCGCAGGCGCACGGCGACGTTTTTCAACGGGCCGCTTTGTACCACGTACTTGAGTTCGGTGTTGCGTTCCCACTCCTTGCCCTCGCCACCGGCGGCGCGGCTGACGTTGTCGCCGTTGATGTAGCGGGTCATGAAGGTCAGCCCGGGCACGCCCAGGGCGGCGAAGTTGTAGTCGTAGCGCGCCTGCCAGGAGCGCTCGTCGGCGCCTGCGAAGTCGTTGATCTGCACGAAGTTGACGAGGTAGGGGTCGGCGCCGTCGACATAGGGGAAGGCGCTGTCGCCGCTCAGTTGCTGCCAGCCGGCGCTGAGCTTGTGCCCGCCCAGGCCATAGCTGAGGATGCCGCTGAAGGTGGTGTTGTCGATGCGCCCGGCCTTGGCCTGGCCGGCTTCGTCGCTCACCGCCAGGCGCAGGTCAGCGCCGAAGGTGCCCGGGCCCCAGGGCTGGGTGGCAACCATGCCGATGAAGTGCTGGCGGTAGATATCGTCGAGCTGGGCGAAGTGGTAGCTGCCGGTGATGCGGTCGGTGAACTTGTAGTCCAGGCCTGCCAGGTCGAGGTTGTCGGCGCTGAAACTGCCACCGAAGCGGCCGTTCTTGTTGTTCAGCGCCAGGTCTTCCCAGTTGGTGTCGTTGCGGTCCTTGGCCTTGTCCAGGCGCCCGCCGGTGAAGGTCAGGCCCTTGATCTCGTTGGAGGTGACCAGGCCACCTTCGAAGGTCTGCGGCAGGATGCGCCCGTCGTTGGGCTGCAGGGTGGGCAGTTCGGGGATCAGGGTGCCGACTTTCAGTTCGGTCTTGGACACCTTCACCTTGCCGGTCAGGCCGAGCTTGGAGTACTCGTCGGCCGCCTTGCCGTCGTCATGGGTGGGCAGCAGGCCGGTGTCGGTGCGGTCGGGGCTGGAGTCGAGCTTCACGCCAAGCATGCCCAGGGCATCCAGGCCAAAGCCCACGGTGCCTTCGGTGTAACCGGACTCGAAGTTGAGCATGAAGCCCTGGGCCCATTCGTCGCGCTTGGATTGCTGCGCGCTGGTGCCGTCGCGGAAGTCGCGGTTGAAGTACATGTTGCGGGTTTCGAAGGTGGCGGTGCTGTCTTCGAAGAAGGCGGCCTGGCTCAGGGGGGCGACACCGGCAAGGGCGACGGCGCTGGCGAGGGCGCATGGGCGGGCGGCGAACGAACGGGAAGGCGCGAACGCCTGCGGCTGCATGGACAGCATCGTCGGTGACTCCAATTATTGTTCTTATAAATTGCACCTTGCTGGTGCTTTTGGCGGCGCGTGGGGCGACCGTGGTGCGATGCTAGGCAATCAACCTTTCGCTAACCTTTCAGCGTGAAAGGTTTGCTGCCGGGGCTTCACAGGCCCGGTGACGGCGGTACACTCCGCGCAAAAATCCGCGCAAAAAGCCCTGTCCGGGCTGGGAGAATCCGATGCGTGTGCTGCTGGTCGAAGACCACCTGCAACTGGCCGAAAGCGTGGCCCAGGCCCTCAAGAGTCAGGGGCTGACCGTGGATGTGCTGCACGACGGCGTGGCCGCCGACCTGGCGTTGGCCAGCGAGGACTACGCTGTGGCGGTGCTCGATGTCGGCCTGCCGCGCATGGACGGCTTCGAGGTGCTGGCGCGCCTGCGTGGGCGCGGCAAGACCGTGCCGGTGCTGATGCTCACTGCGCGCAGCGATGTGAAGGACCGGGTGCATGGCCTGAACCTGGGCGCCGATGATTACCTGGCCAAGCCTTTCGAACTGACCGAACTCGAGGCGCGGGTCAAGGCGTTGCTGCGCCGCAGCGTGCTTGGCGGTGAGCGCCAGCAGCGTTGTGGCCCGCTGGTCTATGACCTCGATACCCGGCGTTTTTCCCTCGAAAACGAACCACTGACGCTCACCCAGCGCGAGCAGAGCGTGCTCGAAGCCTTGATCGCCCGACCGGGCCGGGTGATGAGCAAGGAGCAGTTGGCGGCCCAGGTCTTTGGCCTGGACGAAGAGGCCAGCCCCGACGCCATCGAGATTTATATCCACCGGCTACGCAAGAAGCTCGATGGTCACCCGGTGGCCATTGTCACCTTCCGTGGCCTGGGCTACCTGCTCGAGCACCGCGATGCGTGACAATGGCAGCCTGCGCGGGCGCCTGCTGGGCAACCTGGCACTGCTGCTGGTGGTGCTGATGCTGGCCAGCGGCCTGAGCGCTTACTGGAATGGCCGTGAAGCCGCCGACACCGCCTACGACCGCACCCTGTTGGCTTCGGCGCGAACCATTGCCGCCGGGCTTTCGCAACGCGACGGCACGCTCAGCGCCGATGTGCCCTACGTGGCCCTTGATACCTTCGCCTACGACAGCGCCGGGCGCATTTACTACCAGGTGCTGGACATCCACCAGAAGCTGATCTCGGGTTATGAAAACCTGCCAGCGCCCCCACCGGGTACGCCGCGCACAGATGATTACCCGGCCCTCGCCCGTTTCTACGACGCCACTTACCAGGGCCAGGATGTGCGGGTGGTCAGCCTGCTCAAGGCGGTCAGCGAACCGAACATGAATGGCATGGCCGAGATCCGTGTGGCCGAAACCGAAGAGGCGCGGGTACGCATGGCCCGTGGCCTGATGGCCGACACCCTGCTGCGCCTGGGCATGCTGGCGCTGGGTGCGCTGGTGCTGGTGTGGTTCGCGGTCAGCGCCGCGCTGCGCCCGCTGGAGCGCCTGCGGGGCGCGGTGGAAGAGCGCCAGCCGGACGACCTGCGGGCCTTGCCGGTGGTGCAGGTGCAGCGCGAACTCGGGCCGCTGGTGCGTGCGCTCAACCACTTCACCGAGCGCTTGCGTGGGCAGTTCGAGCGCCAGGCGCAGTTCATCGCCGATGCCGCCCATGAGCTTCGCACCCCGCTGGCGGCGCTCAAGGCGCGGGTCGAGCTGGGCTTGCGCTCGAAGGATCCCGAGGAGTGGCGCCAGACCCTGGACGCCGCCGCCCAAGGCACCGACCGCCTGACCCATCTGGCCAATCAGTTGCTGTCGCTGGCACGGGTGGAAAACGGCGCACGGGCCATCGCCGAAGGCGGCGCCCAGCGCCTGGATCTGAGCCAGTTGGCCCGTGATCTGGGCATGGCCATGGCCCCTCTGGCCCATGCCCGCGGAGTGTCGCTGGCGCTGGAAGCCGAGGCGCCGGTATGGCTCAAGGGCGAGCCGACCTTGCTCAACGAGTTGCTCAGCAACCTGGTGGATAACGCCTTGGCCCATACACCGGTGGGTGGCGATGTGATTCTGCGGGTGCTGGCACCGGCGGTGCTGGAGGTCGAGGACGATGGGCCGGGGATTCCCGAGGAGGAGCGTGAGCGAGTGTTTGAGCGTTTCTACCGACGCAGCGCGCAGGGCAGCGGGCTGGGGTTGGCCATCGTCGGCGAAATCTGCAGGGCGCACCTGGCGCAGATCAGCCTGCATGATGGCGAGCGGGGCGGGTTGAAGGTGCGGGTGAGTTTTATCGCCGATTAGTAGGCGTTGCTGATTTTATCGCGGGGCAAGTCGCATCGGCGCACCGCCGCTCCCACGCTAACAACGTCCTGCGTGGGAGCGGGCTTGCCCCGCGATGGGTTTGTTTCAGCGCAACATGTTCCGCGCTTCCAGCAGCTCATCGACATTCAGCTCGGTCCCGTAGGGCAGCCCCAGGTGCCGGTAGGCGGGCAGCGCCGCCAGCGGCCGGCTGCGCCCGCGCTGGCTGATGCAGCGGGCGACCTGCACCACATCGATGTAGTCGACCTGGTCGGTGCGCCGGTCCAGGTCCTGGACCTGGCCTGGCAGCTTGACCAGCTGCTCAGGGAATTCCCAGGCACTGAGGATCTTGTCACCCAAGGCTGGCTGGATCTGTTCGATCACGTAATGCAGGCACACCGGGTCCGATAGCAGTTCGTTGTGCTCCTGGGCATAGATCAGCACCGGCAGTGCGCCGATCTGGTGAACCAGGCCGCCAAGCGCGGCCTGGTCGGGTTTGAGCTGGGTGTAGCGGCGGCACAGTTCATAGCTGATGCCTGCGACTTCAAGGCTGTTGGCCCAGATATCGCGGAGTTTTTGTTCGACCGCCGGGGCGCGGGCATGGAAGATCTGCTCGATCACCAGGCCAATGGCCAGGTTGCAGCTGTAGTTGATGCCCAGGCGGGTGATGGCGGTGTGCAGGTCGGTGACTTCAACCGCGGCGCGCAGCAGGGGGCTGTTGACCACCTTGATCAGGCGCGCCGACAGGGCGGCGTCGCGGCCGATCACCTTGCTCAGGGCCGATACGCTGATTTCGCTGTCCTCGGCGGCTTCGCGGATGCTCAGGGCAACCTCCGGAAGCGTCGGCAGGACCAGGTCGTCGTTGTCGATGGCTGTGAGCAATTGCGCTTGGACCATCTCGGCCAGCTTGTTCATGGACTTCTCTACGGCAAAGGTGGTGCGGCCCCGCCCCGTGGGCGGGGCGGGCTGGTCAGCGTTGGATTTCCCGGTCGCGGTCCAGTTCGTAAGGCAGGTCGAGCAGTGCCAGGCGTGGGCCTTCGAGGCTGCCCAGGTGCAGGTTGTCGTCGGCCACTGCGTCGGCGCTGAGTACGGCCAGCAGTTCGACGCCGTCGCCCGCGCTGGCGGCGATCACCACTTCACCGACCGACGAGCCGTGGGTGGGCGAGAAGATCTCGGCGCCTGGCGCCGGCACGTCGGCCTGGTCGAGCGCGAGGCGGTACTGGCGGCGCTTGAGCTTGCCCAGGTACTGCATGCGCGCGACGATTTCCTGGCCGGTGTAGCAGCCTTTCTTGAAGCTCACGCCATCGACTGCCTGCAGGTTGATCATCTGTGGGATGAACAGTTCGCGGGTCGGGCCCATGACCTGGCCGATGCCGGCGCGGATCTGGCCCAACAGCCAGTCGTTCAGCGTGCCTTCGGGCAGGCTGACGGCGAGGGTTTCGCGTACCGCGGTGGCCTGTTCGGCGGGCGCCCACAACTCCACCCGACCAGCCGAGACACGCAAGGCGATCAGGTTGTCATGACGCACGGTCGCACCAGCGGCTTCTGGCACGTTCATGCCCAGGGCCTGCAGGGCAGCTTCGCCGTGTTGCAGGCCAAAACGTACCCAGGCAGCGCTTTCGTCGCTCAGGGTGGCCTTGGAGAACACGGCGTACTTTTTCAGGTCGGCCAATTGCGCGTCGAGCAGTTCGCTGGCCATCGCCAGCAGGTAGCCATTACCTTGCGGGAGGATGCGGAAGCTCGACTGCATCCGGCCCTTGACCATGCAGCGAGCGCCGAGGCCGGCGTGCTCATCGCTGAGGTAGTTGAGGTTGCAGGTCAGTTGGCCTTGCAGGAACTTGCCGGCATCGGACCCGCGCACGGCGAGGATGCCCTCGTGGGCGAGCGTACAGAAAAAAGCGGAATCGGCCATGGGTCATCGCGGTAGCTAGAGACTGGCGGCCATCATAGAACGCCAGTAACAAAATAGGTAGGTGACTAGACCAACGCCCGGTGTCGCTTCGTGCGCCGCACGGTATACTGCCCGACCATTCGAGGAGGGCCCCATGGTCGAACAAACTGAACTCAACCGGCTTTTCTGGCACAGCCGCCGTGGCATGCTGGAACTGGACGTGCTGCTGGTACCTTTCACCCAGGAGGTCTACCCCAGCCTGAGCGAAGCCGACCGTGAACTCTACGTGCGCCTGCTGAGCTGCGAAGACCAGGACATGTTCGGCTGGTTCATGGAGCGCAACGAGTCCGAAGACCCGGAGCTGCAGCGCATGGTCCGTATCATCCTGGACCGTGTCCAGCCCAAGTGACCGTTTCGAGTGCCGTTGGCAGGGCTCACGCCTGCTGCTGACGGCCTACCTCGCCAGCCAGGCGCTGGCGATCATCACCCTGGCACTCATCGCACTGCCGTTCTGGCTGCGCGGCCTGGTGTGCTTCGCCTGCCTGGCGCATGCCTGCTGGGCCATTCCCCGCCGTATCCTGCTCACGCACCCCGAGGCGATCACCGGCTTGCGCCGCGACCCACGTGGCTGGCGTTTGTACAGCCGTGCCCGTGGCTGGCAGGCGGTGCGGTTGTGCCGCGACAGCATTGCCCAGCCAGGTCTGGTGGTGTTGCGCTTCGTGCGCAAGGGCCGCTGGCTCAGTGAGAGCCAGTGCGTCGTGAGCGATGCACTGGCCCCTGAGGCGCATCGGCGCTTGCGCGTGCGGCTGAAGTTCAGCCGGCGAAGGTGGGCGGCTGCAGGATAGTGTCGTGGGCCTCGGGCAGCATGCCCGGGTAGT
The DNA here is from genome assembly GCF_049310485.1 of Pseudomonas sp. GZD-209. Taxonomy (NCBI): domain Bacteria; kingdom Pseudomonadati; phylum Pseudomonadota; class Gammaproteobacteria; order Pseudomonadales; family Pseudomonadaceae; genus Pseudomonas; species Pseudomonas sp. GZD-209. Next base: position 5,903 of record NZ_JBMOWQ010000124.1, on the reverse strand, counting down.
CGAGGGTGTAGTGCAGGCCGCGGCTCTCTTTGCGCTGCATCGCCGAACGGATCATCAGCTCGGCGACCTGGGCCAGGTTGCGCAACTCGATCAGGTCGCGGCTGACCTTGTAGTTGCTGTAGAACTCGTCGATTTCGTCCAGCAGCATGCGCACGCGGTGCTCGGCACGCTGCAGGCGCTTGCTGGTGCGCACGATGCCGACGTAGTCCCACATGAAGCGCCGCAGTTCGTCCCAGTTGTGCGCGATGATCACGTCCTCGTCAGAGTCGGTGACCTGGCTTGCGTCCCAGCAGGGCAGGGCGCGGGGCATGTTCACCTGGTCGAGGTGCGCCTCGATGTCGGCGGCGGCGGCACGGCCGTAGACGAAACATTCGAGCAGCGAGTTGCTGGCCATGCGGTTGGCGCCGTGCAGGCCGGTGAAACTGGTTTCGCCGATGGCGTAAAGGCCGGGTACGTCGGTGTGGCCGCGATCATCGACCACGACCCCGCCGCAGGTGTAGTGGGCCGCTGGCACCACCGGGATTGGCTGACGGGTGATGTCGATGCCGAAGGTGAGGCAGCGCTCGTAGACGGTGGGGAAGTGGCTCTTGATGAACTCGGCCGGTTTGTGGCTGATGTCCAGATACACGCAATCCACGCCCAGGCGCTTCATCTCATGGTCGATGGCGCGGGCGACGATGTCCCGTGGTGCCAGCTCTTCGCGTGGGTCGAAGCGGGGCATGAAGCGCTCGCCATTGGGCAGGCGCAGCAGGGCGCCCTCGCCGCGCAGGGCTTCGGTCACCAGGAAGCTCTTGGCTTGCGGGTGATACAGGCAAGTGGGGTGGAACTGGTTGAACTCCAGGTTCGCCACCCGGCAACCAGCCCGCCAGGCCATGGCGATACCGTCGCCACAGGCGCCGTCGGGGTTGCTGGTGTACAGGTACACCTTGGCCGCGCCGCCCGTGGCCAGCACGGTGAAGCGGGCGCCGAAGGTGTCGACCTCGCCGGTGTTGCGGTCCAGTACATAGGCGCCCAGGCAACGGTCGCCGCCGAGGCCCAGGCGGCGCTCGGTGATCAGGTCGACCGCGACGCGCTGCTCCAGAAGCTCGATGTTCGGCCGCTGGCGGGCCTGGTCGAGCAAGGTTTTGAAGATCGCCGCACCGGTGGCGTCGGCGGCATGGATGATGCGCCGGTGGCTGTGGCCGCCCTCGCGGGTGAGGTGGAACTCGAAACCACCGTCGTCGACGCTGTAGTGCTCGTCACGGGTGAACGGCACGCCTTGCTCGATCAGCCATTCGATTGCTTCGCGGCTGTGTTCGACGGTGAACCGCACCGCGTCTTCGTGGCACAGGCCGCCGCCGGCATTGAGGGTGTCCTCGACGTGCGACTGCACGGTATCGGTGTTGTCGAGCACCGCGGCCACGCCGCCCTGGGCCCAGAAGGTAGAGCCGTTGGCCAGGTCGCCTTTGCTGAGTACGGCGATGCGCAGGTGGCCGGGGAGGTTCAGTGCCAGGCTCAGACCAGCCGCACCACTGCCGATCACCAGGACATCATGTTGGAATTGTTGGCTCATGTCGGGACACTAGTAATCTTCGAAGGGGGCACGGCACAATAGTCAAGCGCAGATGGCATTGTGAAACTATCGTGAAACCGGGCCGGGATGCCTTTATAGCAGCCCCGGGGGCCTGATTTCCAATGGCGCTTGCGGGGCAAAGACGATCTTTTTGGGAACTTTCCTCTACCCCAGGAAATCCTAAGAAGGCTGTACGCACGCCACATTTTGCCGCGGCGACGCAGGGCGGCGGCCCTTTGCTTGGGCTCAGACCTGCGTACTGAAACCTGATTATCGACGCAGCCGGCCGTGACCGCGCTGCGTCTTTCGTGCGAGCCGACCAAGGGCCGCAGGAAACTTGCTTGGAGGGGAGAACTTTTGCGTAAAGCCCGAGTCTATGGTTGCAAGCCTGAACGATGCTTGTCGCAACGCTCCTTCGAGTTCACTGAGGAGTGTTCATGCTAACCCAGGAAGAGGATCAGCAGCTTGTCGAGCGCGTGCAGCGCGGCGACAGGCGAGCGTTCGATCTGTTGGTGCTGAAGTATCAGCACAAGATTCTCGGGTTGATCGTGCGTTTCGTACACGACACCCATGAAGCGCAGGACGTGGCGCAGGAAGCCTTCATCAAGGCATACCGGGCGCTGGGGAATTTCCGCGGTGACAGCGCGTTTTATACGTGGCTTTACCGCATCGCCATCAACACGGCGAAAAACTATCTGGTGTCCCGTGGAAGACGGCCGCCAGACAGCGATGTGAGCTCCGAGGATGCGGAGTTTTACGACGGCGATCATGGTCTCAAGGATCTCGAGTCCCCAGAACGCGCTTTGTTGCGGGATGAAATCGAAGGCACTGTCCATCGCACCATCCAGCAACTGCCGGAAGACCTGCGCACGGCGTTGACGCTGCGCGAGTTCGATGGCCTGAGTTACGAGGACATTGCCAGTGTCATGCAATGTCCAGTGGGTACCGTGCGCTCCCGGATTTTCCGCGCTCGGGAGGCCATAGACAAAGCCCTGCAACCGCTGTTGCAGGAAACCTGAGACAGCGGCGACAGCCAAGAGAGGAACCGCCATGAGTCGTGAAGCTTTGCAGGAATCGCTGTCCGCGGTAATGGATAACGAAGCGGACGAACTGGAACTGCGTCGAGTGCTCAATGCCGTCGACGATTCCGAAACCCGTGCCACCTGGTCACGCTACCAGGTCGCTCGCGCAGCGATGCACAAGGAATTGCTGTTGCCCAAGCTGGATATCGCCTCGGCGGTCTCCGCAGCATTGGCCGACGAGGCGGTGCCTGCCAAGGTCAAGCAAGGCCCGTGGCGCAGCATTGGCCGCCTGGCCGTGGCTGCCTCGGTGACCGTTGCCGTGCTGGCTGGTGTGCGTTTCTACAACCAGGACGAGATCACGGGTGCCGAACTTGCGTCCCAGCAGCCTGCCCAGCAGGGGCTGAGCATGCCACAGGCACAAGGCCCCGCCGTTTTGGCAGGCTATAGTGAAAGCAGCGAACAACCGACCGGGCCGATGGCCAACGGTGTGCTGCAGAACCAGGCTGGCTGGGATCAGCGTCTGCCAGGTTATCTGCGCCAGCATGCCCAGGAATCCGCGCTCAAAGGCACCGAGACCGCTCTGCCTTACGCACGCGCTGCCAGCCTGGAAAACCGCTAGTAAGGAGGATCATGCGCGCGCTACCTCTCCTGTCGCTGCTGCTTGGCAGCAGCCTGACGGTGCAGGCCTACGCGGCCAACTCCACGCCCGAGGCGAGCGAGTGGCTGAACAAGCTGGCACAGGCTGAACAAAGGCAGAGTTACCAGGGATCGTTCGTCTACGAGCGCAACGGCAGCTTCTCCACACACGATATCTGGCATCGCGTCCAGGACGGCAAGGTCAGCGAGCGGTTACTCCAGCTCGATGGCGCTGCCCAGGAAATCGTGCGTGTCGATGGCAAGGTGCAATGCGTCAGTGGCGCCTTGGTCAGCGGTGTGACCGCACCGCCCGACGCCGCCCCGCGCATGCTCGACCCTTTGAAACTGATGAGCTGGTACGACCTGAGCGTGGCAGGTAAGTCACGCGTCGCCGGGCGCGACGCGGTGATTGTGACCCTCACCCCGCGTGATCAGCACCGCTACGCCTTCGAACTTCACCTGGACCGCCAAACCGGCTTGCCGCTGCGCTCGTTGATGCTCAACGAAAAGGGGCAACTGCTCGAACGCTTCCAGATGACCCGCCTGGACACCGATGACCTGCCGAGTGACGCCGACCTCAGTGCCAGTGCGGCCTGCAAGCCGATCGAGCGGGTGGTCGCCAGTACTTCGCAGGCCGCTGCCGGCTGGCGCTCGGACTGGCTGCCGCCAGGCTTCGAGCTGATCAACAGCAGTGTGCGCCGTGACCCGGACCGCAAAAGCACCATCAGCAGCCTGATGTATGACGATGGCCTGACGCGCTTCTCGGTGTTCCTTGAACCGATCAGCGACAATTCTGGCACCGATACCCGCACTCAGCTTGGCCCGACCGTCGCGGTCTCGCGCCATCTCAACACGCCCAGGGGCAAAGTGATGGTCACCGTGGTCGGCGAGATTCCGCTGGGTACCGCCGAGCGCGTGGCGTTGTCGATGCGGGCCCAGGATGCTCAGGCGCGTCAGTAACGGCGCTTTATGAAAGCTTCTGTTACACAGTGCTGACAGGAAATTAACCCATTGTCATTTGCAATCCAGCCATAAATTTTCTATAGGTCAGGCTCTTCTGGGAGTCTGGCCTTTTCTGCGTCTGCTGGGCCTAACTGCTAACTACGCTCGTTGTAACGGGAGCCGTATGTCAATACCACGCTTGAAACCCTACCTATCGATGTTCGCCGCTGTGCTGATGCTCGGCCAGGTGCTCACCGCCCAAGCCCAGGAAGCCCTGCCCGACTTCACGACCCTGGTCGAGCAGGCTTCGCCGGCGGTGGTCAACATCAGTACCAAGCAGAAACTGCCGGACCGCCGCATCGCCTCCGGGCAGATGCCCGACCTCGAAGGCCTGCCGCCGATGTTCCGCGAGTTCTTCGAGCGCAACATGCCACAGCAGCCGCGCTCGCCCCGGGGTGATCGCCAGCGCGAAGCGCAGTCTCTGGGTTCGGGCTTCATCATTTCCAGCGATGGCTATGTGCTGACCAACAATCATGTGGTCGCCGACGCCGACGAAATCATCGTCCGCCTCTCCGACCGCAGCGAGTTGCAGGCCAAGCTGGTCGGCACCGACCCGCGCACCGACGTGGCCCTGCTCAAGGTCGAGGGCAAGAACCTGCCGATCGTCAAGCTGGGCGACTCGGAAAAGCTCAAGGTGGGTGAGTGGGTGCTGGCCATCGGTTCGCCGTTCGGCTTCGACCATTCGGTGACCAAAGGCATCGTCAGCGCCAAGGGCCGTACCCTGCCTAACGACACCTATGTGCCGTTCATCCAGACCGACGTGGCGATCAACCCCGGCAACTCCGGCGGCCCGCTGTTCAACATGAATGGCGAAGTGGTCGGTATCAACTCGCAGATCTTCACCCGTTCCGGTGGGTTCATGGGCCTGTCGTTCGCCATCCCGATCGATGTGGCGATCGACGTTTCCAACCAGCTGAAGAAAGACGGCAAAGTCAGCCGCGGCTGGCTGGGTGTAGTGATCCAGGAAGTCAACAAGGACCTGGCTGAATCCTTCGGCCTCGACAAGCCGGCTGGCGCCCTGGTAGCCCAGGTGCTGGAAGACGGTCCGGCGGCCAAGGGCGGCCTGCAGGTGGGCGACGTGATCCTGAGCATGAATGGCCAGCCGATCGTCATGTCGGCCGACCTGCCGCACCTGGTTGGCAGCCTCAAGGATGGCGCCAAGGCCAAGCTTGAAATCATCCGCAATGGCAAGCGCCAGAACCTCGATGTCACCGTCGGCGCCCTGCCGGATGAAGAGGCAGACATCGGCACCGGTGCCCAGGGCAGCGTCGAGCGCAGCAGCAACCGTTTGGGGGTTTCCGTGTCCGACCTGTCTGCCGAGCAGAAGAAGTCGCTGGAGCTCAAGGGCGGCGTGGTGATCAAGGAAGTCCAGGACGGCCCGGCAGCGCTGATCGGCCTGCGTCCGGGCGACGTCATCAGTCACCTGAACAACCAGGCCATCGGCTCGGCCAAGGAATTCACCGAAATTGCCAAGGACCTGCCGAAGAACCGTTCGGTGTCGATGCGCGTGCTGCGCCAGGGGCGCGCAAGCTTCATCACCTTCAAACTGGCTGAATAAGCGGATTGCAAGGTAGGAAAGGGCAGCTTCGGCTGCCCTTTTACGTAGCAGTCAATATCACAAAGCTCTACGTGGTAGCGGGCTTGCCCCGCGATGAGGCCTGATCAGGCACCTGCATTGCCTGATCAGGCCT
>NZ_JBMOWQ010000123.1:0-21677 GCF_049310485.1 Pseudomonas sp. GZD-209 | reverse complement strand
CTGATGAACCGATCTCCGTACAGAATCGCAAACTGATTCATTGCACTTTTCCAATCATGCGCCGCCGAGCCCCAATTCGCCGTGATGTTTCGCAGCCCCAGCCAGATCAGTTTGGTGGCTGCGTCATCGTTCGGAAAATGGCCCCGGGTCTTGATGATCTTGCGTAGCTGAGCATTGATGCTCTCAATGGCGTTGGTGGTGTAAATCACCTTCCTGATGGCCGGTGGGAAGACGAAAAATGGAATCACTCGATCCCAGGCGCGCCTCCAGGCAGCCACCACCGTCGGATATTTCTCGCCCCACGGCCCGCTCTCAAACTCATCGAGTGCTTGCTCAGCCGCTTCGGCATTGATGGCTTGGTAAATCGGTTTCAGCGCTTTGGCCAGCTCTCGACGCTTGTCCCACGCCGCATAGTCCAGGCTGTTGCGGATCAGGTGCACGATGCATGTCTGCAACGTCGTCTCTGGAAATACTGCGCTGAGGGCTTCTGGCATGCCTTTGAGGCCGTCGGTCACGGCAATCAGCACGTCCTCGACGCCACGCTTCTTGAGATCGTTAAAGACCTTCATCCAGAACTTTGCACCCTCGGTGTTCTCGATCCAGATGCCCAGGATATCGCGCGTCCCGTCGGGAAGAACGCCCAGCGCCAGGTAAATGGCCTTATTGCGCACCAGGCCTTCTTCGCGGATCTTCACCCGCAGCGCATCGAAGAAAATGACCGGGTACATCGGCTCCAGTGGCCGCTGCTGCCACGCGCCAATCTCTTCCATGACCTCGTCTGTCACAGAGCTGATGAAATCGGGTGAAACGTCGGTTCCATACTGCTCGGACAGGAAGGCCCGTATCTCTCTGACCGTCATTCCACGGGCGTACATGGCGATGATTTTGTCATCGAATCCGGTGTAACGGCGCTCATGCTTGGGGATCAGAATGGGCGAGAAGCTGCCGTCACGGTCCCGAGGGATATCCAGCCGTAGCGGGCCATCGCCTGTCAGCACAGTCTTGCCACTCGTGCCATTGCGCTGGTTGGTCTCATCCTCTGGGCGCTGCGCGCCCGGAGGATAGCCCAGGTGATGACCAAGTTCGGCGTTCAGGGCTCGCTCGATCAGTGCTTTCTTGAAGGCGGCAGAGGCCTCCTCAATGGCCTCGGCGGTCATCAGCGGGGTCGCGGAAAACTGTTCAAGCAGCTCTTTCGGGACCTTCGGTAACTCTCGAAGCGGTTTCTTTTTGGTTGGCATACATGCACCTCTTACTCATGGTATGCCCGAACACAAAATTTCTGACACCCTCTACAGGCAATGCCAACCGGTGGTCCTTTACGCCTGTTCCGCCATCACCCGGGCAACAATTTCCAGCCCCTGCTTCAACTGGGCGCGGCCAAGTGCCGCTGACAGGCTGATCCGCACCGCCTGCAGCGTCTGTGTACCAATCGCGAACACGCTCGCCGGGACCACCTCGACACCCTGCGCGCGGCAGCGCCCCACCAGCGTTTCGGCATCGCCAGGCGTGGCGACCCAGGCATGCGGTGAAGGCACTGCACCGGCCACAAGGTGATCGCCCAATGTCGCCCGCGCCAGGCGCCAGCGCTCGCCGATTTCCTGCCTTTGCCAGGCCAGCCGCCGTGCGGCGGTGCCGTCGGCAATCCACTGGCAGGCAATGTGCAAATTCAGCGGCGAAACCGGCCAGTGGGTGGCCTGGGCATGGGGGTCGATCTGTTCGAGCAAGCCCGGGCGGGCGGCGATCCAGCCCAGGCGTAGCCCGGCGGCGACCGTCTTGGACAGGCTGCTGATCAGGATGCCGCGGCCCCCCAGCAACGGATACAGCGGCTGGCTGTCTGCCAGCGCCCCATACACGTCATCTTCGATCACCAGCAGTTGGTGGCGCCTGACCACGTCGGCCAGGGCCTGGCGCCGTTCGTCGCTGGGGCAGGCAGCGGTGGGGTTGTGCAGGGTCGGGGTGGTCACCAGCATGCGCGAACCGCTGGCGCGGGCAACCCGGTCCAGTTGCTCTGGGCACAGGCCCTGCTCATCCAGCGCCACACCGTGCACCGGCAGGCGCAGTTGGCGACAGGCGGCTTTGATGCCCGGGGCGGTCAGCGCCTCGACCATGACCGGTTCACCGGCCTGGCACAGCGACTGCAATATCGTCGTCAGGCCTTGCTGGGCACCGCCGCACAGCAGCAGTTCATCCGGCGCCAGGGTCAGGCCGCGGTTGGCCAGCCAGCGGGCACCCTGCACACGGCCGAGCAGCAATTGCTCGGGGCCCAGGTAGTGTTCGAGCAGGGCGGTTTCACCCTGGCTGAGGAGGGCCTGCAAGCTGTGTTGCAGGTCCAGGTTATGCGGGTCGGCTACCGGCACGTTGGTCGACAGGTCGATGACCGCCTGCTGGTGGCCCGGTTGCTTGAGACGGAACAGCGTGGCCTCCTTGCTTCCCGCCAGCACATAGGTGCCACGCCCCACCTCGCCGGACACCAGGTGCCGCGCGGCTGCCTCACGGTAGGCCTGCTGCGTGGTGCTGGGGTTGAGGCCGAGGGTCCAGGCCAGCCGGCGCTGGGGCGGCAGGCGCTCACCCACCTTGAGTTCACCGCGTTCGATGGCCTCGGCAATGGCTGCCACCAGTGCCAGGTAACGCGGCTGGCCGTCATCGGCCAGGGTTGGAGTCCACACGATATTGCCACCCATGCAATATAACTTTGGACCCATACAATGCCCGGCGCTTAGGATCGGTTCAACCTCGTACCGATGAAGGATGATCGTCATGTTCGACCTGCCCGCGCTGCGTGAAGCGGCCACTTACGTCCATCAGCACGTCCCGCCGACCCCGCAGCACGCCTGGCCTCTGCTGGCCGAGCGGGTTGGCTGCCAGTTGTGGGTCAAGCATGAGAACCATGCCCCCACCGGCGCTTTCAAGGTGCGCGGCGGGTTGGTCTATGTGCGCTCGCTGCTGGCCCAGGCTGTGTTGCCGCGTGGTCTGGTCACCGCCACCCGTGGCAACCATGGCCAGAGCATGGCCTTGGCGGCACGCCAGGCTGGCCTGCCCCTGGTGATCGTGGTGCCTGAAGGTAACTCGCGGGAGAAGAACGCCGCCATGCGCGCCCTCGGCGCCGAACTGGTGGAGCATGGCGTCGATTTCGACGTGGCGCGTGAAGAAGCGGCCCGCCTGGCCGAAGTGCGTGGCTATGCCATGGTGCCGTCGTTCCATCCGGAACTGGTGAAGGGCGTTGCCACCTACGCCCTGGAGCTGTTCGAAGCGGTCGCCGACCTGGATTGTGTGTATGTGCCGATCGGCATGGGCTCGGGCATTTGCGGGCTGATCCAGGCGCGCAACCTGCTGGGGCTGCGCACCGAGATCGTCGGTGTGGTCTCCGGCGCGGCGGATGCCTACGCGCAAAGCTTCGAACAAGGCCGCATCGTCACCACCGCCAGCGCCAACACCTTTGCCGACGGCATGGCCTGCCGGGTTCCTCATCCGGAGGCCTTTGCGCTGGTGCGCGAGCATGCCGCACGTATCGTGCGCGTGAGCGATGACGAGATCGCCAGCGCCATGCGCCTGTATCACGAAACTACCCACAACACCGCTGAAGGGGCAGGGGCTGCCGCGCTGGCAGCGCTCATGCAGGAGCGTGGGCGCCAGGCCGGCAAACGGGTGGCGGTGGTGTTGAGCGGGGCGAATGTGGACCGTGAACGCTATGCGCGGGTATTGGCGGGTGATGAAAAATCCTGACTGAATGTTGTGGACGGAATTGCTATCTTAATTTGATAGCATTTCCCGATGAACACAGGATATCGCAAGATCCTGGACAGTATTTTCCGAACGCCGACCACGGCATCACTGCCTTTTGCCGAAATCCAGGCATTGGTGCTGTACCTCGGCGGCCAGGTATTTGAACGGCAGGGCTCCCGAGTAAAGATCCTGCTGGGTGAGCAGTGCTGGCGATGCCACCGCCCACATCCTGGCAAGGAGGCCAGGCGGTATCAGATTGAAGAAGCCCGCGAGTTTCTGTTGCGGGCAGGAGTCCGACCATGAGCTGCATGCGCTACAAGGGCTATGCCGCCCGCATCGATTACAACGCACGTGACGATATCTTCGTCGGCCGTGTACTTGGCCTGCGCGATATCATCAGCTTCCACGCAAGCTCCGTACCCGAGCTGCATGAAGCGTTTCGCGAGGCGCTGGACGATTACCTGGCCGATTGCGCCGAGCAGGGCATCACCCCTGAAAAACCAGCCTCTGGCAAAGTCATGCTGCGCATCCGCCCGGAAGTCCATGCGGCCGCCAGTATTGCCGCCCATGCTGCCGGCAAGAGCCTCAACCAATGGGCTGATGAGGTCTTCGAGCAGGCGGCGATGGCCTGAGCAGGCGCAATTTTTTCCAATACCGGCGCGCCTCGCCCAGTGTTCAATTGGCCAACTTTCTCACTGCACCGAGTGCGCCATGCCTTTTTCCAACGGTTTCCTCCTCAGCCTGTCCCTGTGCCTGGACATCGGCGTGGCCAATATCGCCATGATCACCCTGGCCATGCAACGTGGTTTTCTCAAGGGCTTCTGGCTGGGCTTGGGTACCTGCGTCGGCGACCTAGTCTATGCCATCGCCGCCCTGGCCGGGATGACCGTGTTGCTGCAGTTCGAAAGCGTGCGCTGGACCCTGTGGCTGGGCGGTTCGGCGTTGCTGGTGTGGTTCGCCGTGAAGATGCTGCTGGCGGCCTGGCGTGGCGGGCACCTGGAGGGGCGTGGGCAGGTGGTAGTTGAGTCGGGCTGGCGCGAGTTCCTGCGCGGGATCTTCCTGGCCATGTCCTCGCCCAGTGCGATCCTCTGGTTCGCCGCGGTGGGCGGGGTGCTGATTTCCCGCTCGGGTGGCGGCAGCCTGTTCGAAGCCGGGATGTTCCTCGCCGGCTTCTTCGCTGCCGGGTTGGTCTGGTGCCTGTCGCTGTGCGGCATCGCCAGCCATGGCGGGCGCTTGCTCGGCGATCGGCTGCTGACCTGGTCCTACCTGCTGTCGGCGGCGATCTTCTGTTACTTCGCGGTGTACGTGATCTTGTCTGGGTATCGCGAGTTCATTCTGGCTGTTCCCGTCTGAAACGGCCTGGTCGTGCCGGACGGTGTTTATAAGTTTGTTTAATCGTTTGCTTCATTATTCGGATGTTTCCGATGCGCCTATAGGAAGCGTCCGAATTGATAAATGCAGCGAAGTTAAAATATCCCGGTGTTTTTATAAATAACGATTTGAAATAATTTCGTATTTCTTCTTTTAAATCATTCGCTTGTGTTTAATTGCGCAGAAGTTGGCGCATTTTCATTGCCTTATGATTCGGGTGCTTATTTATCGTTCTAGAGCGACCCCTTACTTGCACGGAATGCAAGTGGGGCGCTTTGGACGTACCTGTCATAAGGAATGCGAATGTCCGGCCCTGGCGATCAACCCCCTTTCAGTTTGCAGGTTCATGGTGTTCAAACGGACTTGCAGGTTTTGCGTTTCAAAGGGGCAGAGGCACTGAGTTGCCCCTATTCATTCCACCTCGAACTGGTCAGTGAAGACCCGTCGCTCGACCTCGAAAGCCTGCTGCACAAACTGGCCACGCTGCGGGTCGGCAACGATGAGCAGTGCTTCCACGGCCAGGTCGCCAGCGTCGCTCAGGCTGACAGCGGGCGGCGGTTGACCCATTACCGGCTGGAGCTGGTGCCGCGCCTGGCCAGCCTGGCGCACTGCCGCAACCTGCGGATCTTCCAGCAGCAGAACGTGCCGCAGATCATCGCCGGGGTGCTCAAGGCTCACGGTATCCTCGCCGACGCCTACGTGTTCCGCCTCGGCCCCACCCCATACCCAAAACGCGAGTACTGCACCCAGTACGACGAGACCGACCTCGCCTTCGTGCAGCGCCTGTGCGAGGAGGAGGGGCTGCACTACCACTTCGAGCACAGCGCCGACGCCCACCTGCTGGTGTTCGGCGACGAGCAGAGCGCCTTCCCGCGCCTGGCGCGGCCCACCCCCTTCGCGCCGCACAGCGGCCAGGTCGCGCAGCAGCCGGTGGTCAGCCAGTTCGGCGCGCGGGTGGCGGCGCGCACCGGGCGGGTCAGCCGGCGCGATTATGACCCGCTCAAGCCCAAGCTACTGCTCGAAGCCCAGCATCAACCCGAACTGCCCGTGCCCCAGCCGGACCTGGAGGATTACGGCTATCCGGGGTATTTCACTGACCGCGAACGAGGCCGCCAGCTGAGCCAGCGGGCCCTGGAAGGCCACCGTGCCGACTACCTGCAAGCCGAAGGCGCGAGCGACCAGCCGGCCTTGCGCTGCGGTCATTTTTTCACCCTCGAGGACCATCCACGCACAACCTGGAACGCGCTCTGGCTGTTGGCCGAGGTCACCCACGAGGGCCATCAGCCCCAGGTGCTGGAGGAGGCCGACGCCAGCGCCGCTGGCGAGGCCTGGCAAGGCTACGGCAACACTTTCAAGGCTTTGCCCTGGGGCACCCCCTACCGGCCGCCCGCCCCCAGCCCTCGGCCTCGGGTACACGGCGCCCAGACCGCCCGAGTGACCGGCCCGCAAGGGGAGGAGATCCACTGCGACCGCCTTGGCCGGATCAAGGTGCAGTTCCACTGGGATCGCGATGGCCGGCTCGATGAAAAGACCAGCTGCTGGCTGCGCGTCGCCAGCCAGTGGGCCGGCAACCAGTACGGCGGGCTGGTCATCCCGCGGGTGGGCATGGAAGTGCTGGTGAGCTTCCTCGACGGCAACCCCGACCGGCCGCTGGTCACCGGCTGCCTGTACCACGCCGAGCACCAGCCGCCCTATGAGCTGCCCGCCAACAAGACCCGCAGCGTGTTCAAGACCTGCAGCTCGCCCGCCGCCGAAGGCCACAACGAGCTGCGTATCGAGGACCGCGCCGGCCAGGAGCAGATCTACATCCACGCCCAGCGTGACTGGGAGCAGCGTATCGGCCACGACCAGCGCAGTCACGTTGGCCATGAGCGCCACGACACTGTGCTGGCCGATGTACACAGCGAGTACCACGCCCAGCAACACCGCACCGTGCACGGCGATCGCAAGACCGAGCTGCGCGGCGACGACCACCTGACCGTCGCCAACAGCCGGCATATCACCCTGGGCCAGGCCTTGCTGGTGGAGGCCGGGCAGGAAATCCACCTGTCGGCCGGCAAGCGCCTGGTGCTGGATGCCGGTAGCGAGGTGGTGCTGCGGGCGGGCGGCGGTTTCGTGCGGATCGCGGCCGGCGGGGTGACCGTGGGGGGCGCGCTGTATGTCGACTCCAGCGGCCAGGTCGCCGCCGGCACCCCGGCCGCGCCACTGCTGCCGGGTATCACGGCCGAGGCCGAACGCTCGGTGGCGGGCCTGCCGCTGACCCAGGCGCAGCTCGACACCTTCCGGCGCAATGCCGCGTTCTGCGAGGAATGCGAGCGGTGCAAGGAGGGTGCCTGTGAGCTTTGAATCCCTTGCCCCCCAAGACTGGCTGGCAGCCAGCCCGCTGGCTGATGGTGAGCGGCATTACCTGGTGTTCGGCAGCCTTGCAAAGGCCGATACGCTGGCCGCCTACCGGCAGCGCGATGGCTCCCACGTGCCCCAGCCGCTGTGGAAAGATACCCCCTATGCCGGCTGGCTGGAGGCCATGCCTTACCTGGTGGAGGCCGCGCCGCAAGGGGACTTCCTCACCTGGTGCAGTAACCAGCGCTGCCTTGACTGGGGCTGGCTGGCGGTGTCCTCGCACCCCCCGACCCTGGTGTTCGACTACCTGCGCAGCCTGACCCAGGTGAAGCTGCCCGACGGCACCGCGGTGTTCCTGCGTCTGTGGGACGGCCATCAGTTGCTGGCCCTGCTCGATCACCACGCGCCAGGCGAGGCGCCGCTGCTGCCGGTATTCAGCCGCGTCTGGTGCAACGGCCAGGCCCGTCCGCTACGCCAGGCGCAGCGCCTGAACATCGAACCCTTCCCTTGGTGGCAAGTGAGTGCCGCGCTACTCGAGCGCCTGCACCGCCACGACCCCGGCCCGGTGCTGGACAACCTCATGCAATGGCTGCGCGAGGCCCATGCCGACCTTTACTTCGCCCTCCCCGAGGCCAACCTGCGCTGCAAGGTCGCGCGCCTGGCCCTGGGTGCTCCGCTCGACCCGCCGGCCCTGGAACGGTTGCTGGCGCACGTGAACAAGGACATCACGCCATGAGCCTGATCATCTACGCCAAGTTCCTCCTCGACAATCTCGATGCTCACAAGCCCGATGGCCCGGCACGCATCGCCGCTTTCCGCCAGCACAGTCTCGCCACCTTCGAAGCGCTGCAGGACAGCTTCTTGCTGGGCTGGGCGCTGGACCTGGAGCAAGAGCTGCGCTTCACCGATAGTGCCGGCAGTGAGGTGATGCGTCAGGCCAAGGGCCTCGGCGAACGGCGTATCACCGGCTACGCCAACTGCCCGGCCAATGGCGTGCTGAATATCGTGCACCGCTTCGAAAGCCTGGCCTTCGTGCCCATCGGCGGCACCCCCTACCAGCTGGTCGAGCAGGTGGCGGCGGGCCAGAGCCCACAGCGCTTCGAAGGGGTGCTCGACGCCAACGGCCAGGCAACCATCAGCGGCTGCCACGCCAACCGCCGCTACCGCCTGTACTTCCACCCCAAGGTCGGCGCGGCCGAGGTCCAGGCCCTGTACGCCTCGTACGACAGCCTGCTCGACCAGCTCAAGGGCTGGCTGGACGGCGAGTGGGCCGAACGTATCGCCCCGCATTGGGACCGCATGCCGCCGGTGGGGTCGATGCAGCGCGTGAACGACATCCACAAGGCGATGGCCAAGGGTGTCGGCAGCGTGCTGATGAACCTGTTCGACGACCTCAAGGCCCTGGTCAAGCTGCTGTTCAACCTCGACGGCGCGCGCGACCAGCTGTTGCAGTTCATCAGCGAGGCCGACTTCGACAAGCTCAAGGCCCAGGCCGGCAGCCTGCTGCACACCGCCTTCCTGATGCTCGACGACGAGCTGCTGATGTTCTACTACGCCACCGCGATCCTGCAGTGGCTGGCCCTGAGCCCGCCCGAGTGGCAGGCCCAGGCCTACGCCATGCTCAATGCCGGGCTGTTGCTGGATGTGCTGTTGGGGATCGTGCTGTCCGGCGGCCTGGGGCTGGCGTTCCGCCTCACCGCCAAGGGCCTCAAGTACGCCAGCAATACCGCCCGGGGGGTCGACGGCTTGCTGGACGGCCTGCAACGGCTGATCGATCTCAGCCGCCAGCATGCCCTGGCGACCCATACCAAACGCGCCCAGCCGCTCTTGACCGGCGGCAGTGTCGAGGTCAACAGCGCGGCCAAGGTACCGCTGGCAATCAAGAGCGCCGCGCAGGGCATCGACCTGGTCGTGGACGATGCCGTGTCGGTGGTGCGCGGCAAGCGCCACAGCACACTGCGGGTGGAGCAGGAGCTCGACCTGCCCGATGCCCCCAGCCAGCCGCGCACCCCCAGCGACAAGCCCGCCCAGCGCGCCGACGAGACCGCCACCCACCGCTGCCCGGTGTCGATGGTCACCGGCGAGGAGCTGCTCACCCTCAAGGATGCCGAGGTGTTCGGCGTGCTGCCGGTAGAGTGGGTGCGCCTGTACCGCACCAGCGCGGCTGAAATCGACCACGGCCTGGGCCCCGGCTGGAGCCACAGTCTGTGCCACCGCTTGCAGGCCGACGGCCAGGGCGTGCTGTGGTGCGACCACGAAAACCGCCGCACCCACTTCCCGATGCCGGACCGCCAGCGCCCGGTGATCGGCAACAGCCTGTGCAGCGCGGCGATCTACCTGGGCCAGGCCGACGGCGAACTGGTGATCGCCGAGGCCGGCGCGCGCCCACGCTACCTGCACTTCATCGACGGCCGGCTGATGGCCCTGAGCGACGCTTACGGCAACCGCGTCAGCCTGGCCTACGACCACGGCGGCCGCTTGCAGCACATCGACAACGGCGCCGGCAACCGCCTGCTGCTGAGCTACCAGCAAGGTCGTCTGGTGACGGTGGAGCAGCAGTTCTGGCAGTCGATGTACGACAGCAAGGGGCGCGAGCAGGCGCCCTGGGTGCGGGTGGCGACCCTGGCCACCTACCACTACAACGACGCCGGGCAACTGACCGAAGCCGGCAATGGCCTGGACGAGCGCGAGCGCTACCGCTATGACGCCGCCAACGTCATCCTTGAGCGCCAGCTGGCGGGGGGCGCGGCGTTCTACTGGGAGTGGGAAGGCGAGGGCCGGCACGCCCGCTGCGTGCGCCACTGGTCCA
Organism: Pseudomonas sp. GZD-209; assembly: GCF_049310485.1. Taxonomy (NCBI): domain Bacteria; kingdom Pseudomonadati; phylum Pseudomonadota; class Gammaproteobacteria; order Pseudomonadales; family Pseudomonadaceae; genus Pseudomonas; species Pseudomonas sp. GZD-209. The sequence goes on along the minus strand of NZ_JBMOWQ010000123.1, from coordinate 11,434 downwards.
GCGTGCCGGGCCTGGAGGCCCGCTACCAGTGGGACGGCCAGGGCGGCGTGACGGTGCACAACGCCGATGGCAGCCAGCAGTTCTATCAGCACGACGACAAGGCCCGGCTGGTGCGCCAGGTAGACGCCGACGGCGCCGAGCACCACAAGACCTATGACGCCAAGGGCCGGCTGATCGGCGAGCGCAACCCGCTGGGTGCCGAAACCCTCTACAGCTACGACGACGCCGGGCAGCTGCTGTCGGTGCGCCCCGAGGACGGCGAGGCCACCCACTACCACTACCGCGACGGCCATGTGTGTGAAGTGCGCCGCGGCCAGGCGCGCTGGTTGTACCAGCGCAACGCCCAGGGCGATGTGGTCAGCCAGACCGACCCCTGCGGGCAGGTCACCGGCTACCGCTATGACGAACAGGGCCGCCTGGTCGCCATCCGCCAGGCCGACGGCGGCCTGCACGAGCTGGGCTGGAACGCCTCTGGGCAACTGGTCAGCGAAGCCCTGCCCGGCGGCGGTTCGCGGCGCTACCGCTACGACGCCCTCGGCCGCCTGGTGATGCGCCTGCGCGAGAATGCCTCGGCCACCCAGTACACCTGGGACCTGGCCGGGCGCCTGAGCGAAGTGTCGCTGCCTGGCGGCGGTGTGCGCCGCTATCAGTACAACGCCTATGGCCGGGTGACCGCGCAAAGCGACGAGCAGGGCCGGGTGACCCGCTTCGAATACGAAGGCGGCCTGCACCTGCCGTCGCGGCGCATCAACCCCGATGGCAGCTGTCTGCACTACCGCTACGACAACGGCCAGCTGCAACTGTCGCAAGTCATCAACGAGCGTGACGAATGCTACCGCCTGGCCTACCACGCCAACGGCCTGCTCGCCGAAGAAACCGGTTTCGACGGACGCGTCACCCGCTACGGCTACGACCTCAATGGCCAGCTACTGGAAAAGACCGAGCTGGGCGACGACGGCGAGCCCTGGTTGACCCGCTACACCCGCGACAAGCAAGGCCGGCTACTGGTCAAGACCCTGCCCGACGGCCAGCAGGTCAGCCACCAGTACGACGCCCTGGGCCGCCTTGTGCGGGTGGACGACGGCCACTGGCCGCTGGCCTACGAGTACGACCTGTGCGACCGCCTGGTTACCGAGCACCAGGGCTGGGCGACCCTGCACTACGGCTACGACGTGATGGGCCAGGTCAGCCATTGCCGCTTGCCCGACGGCAGCCGCCTCGAATACCGCTACCAGCCCGGTGGCCACCTGCAAACCATCGACCTCGACGGCCAGCGCCTCACCGCCCACCGCCATGGCCTCGGCCAGGAACTGGCCCGCGAGCAGGGCGAGCTGCTCAGCCAGTTCCAGCATGACGGCCAAGGCCGCCTGGTAAGCCAACGGGTCGATCGCAAGGAAGGCCCGGTGTTCATGCGCCGCTACCACTACGACGACAGCGGCAACCTGGCACGCCTGGAGGACACCCGCCGCGGCACCCGCAGCTACCACTACGACCCGCTCGACCGCTTGACCAGCGTGCGCGGCGAACTGGCCGAGTATTTCGTCCATGACCCCGCCGGCAACCTCCTGGCCCAGAGCGGCCTGCGCGGCGATCCCCGCGACGTGCAGGTGCAGGCCAACCGCCTGCTGATGCACGGCGACTGCCACTACAGCTACGACCGCTTCGGCAACCAGGCCAGCGAACGCCGCGGCCACGGCCAGCAGCTGGTCACCGATTACCAGTACGACAGCCAGCACCGCCTGGCCAGCGTCCAGCTGCCCGACGGCCGCCAGGCCCGCTACCGCTACGATGCCTTCGGACGGCGCGTGTCCAAGGACGTCGACGGCACCGAGACCGCCTTCATCTGGCAAGGCGAGCGCCTGCTGGCCGAGCACTGCCAGGGCCGCTGGCGCAGCTACGTGTACGAACCCGGCAGCTTCCGCCCGATGGTGATGCTGCTACGCGACGGCGACACCCCCGTCGAGGCCCTGCACTACCACCTCGACCACCTCGGCACTCCCCAGGAGCTGACCGCCGCCAACGGCCGCATCCGCTGGTCGGCGCGCTACCGCGCCTACGGCCACGTGCTGCGGCTGGACGTGGACCAGATCGACAACCCCCTGCGGTTCCAGGGGCAGTACTACGATGAAGAAACCGGGCTGCATTACAACCGGCACCGTTATTACAACCCACAGACAGGGCGGTATCTAACGCCGGATCCGATTGGATTGGCGGGTGGGGTCAATGGGTATTTGTATGGTGTGAATCCAACGGGGTGGGTGGATCCGTTGGGGTTGGAGGCAGTCTGTCCAGAGACCTGTAGTTATAAAGGGGTCTCTATCAGTGGGGGAATAAAAGATCATTTGTCAAAATTTGATGGTTACACTGTAAAGCAGGGGGTGAAAGGGGCGCATGATAGGGAAGAGTTTATGAAGGTGGTGGATGAGATGGGGCTGCATGTTTTGTCGGAAAAGGCTGGGCCACCTGGGATTTCTGAGATTACTTATGGGCGTGACAAGCTTAATTCGGCGTTGGAGGTTGTGGGGGTTAAAGAATTCGGCAACCCTAAGACAGTTTATGATCCTCGTGTTTTGTCTACTGACGAAATTTATGCGGCAGGGCTCGAGGCTGCAGTGTCAGGTTATCAAAAATCAGTAAAGAATGGTGAGAAGGTTTATAACTCAGTTTCCCGTGGTATAAAGTTTAGGGTTTATAAAGACGATTCTGGAGTGGTGGTGAATTTTCATCCATCCATGAGGTAGAAGAAATGAAATTGGAAGATGATAAGTCTGTTGCGTGGGATTGCTTGGTGGGGTTTAGAGAGTGTTCCAGTAGCTACGCAGATAGCTATATAGGTGTAATGCTTGGAAAGCTATTGGTCTATGAGGGTATTGCCGTAGAAGAATCTGGTGTGTACTTGGAGTGTGATGAGGATTTTCAAATGATTCCATCGTACTTGGTTGGTCGAGAAGGTTGTATGGCTTTTGAATTTATGGGTAAGAGCTTCGTATGTACTATGCCGGAGGGGGCGGAAATTATACGTGATTGGTGTGAGAGGAAAGTTTATCGTGATAGGGAAGTTGTTCTGGAAGCGTGTAATAAATTGGTGTCAGTTTATGGTGAAAGTGGCTTGGGGAAGCGTAAGTGAGAGTGGTTGTTGTGCTGTGCAAGGCGGCTAGATAAGGCTTAGTGCTATCGAGTGAGAGGGTGTGAGCTGAAATAGAATGTTATTAAGGGGCTTTTAATGGGTTGATGATCTGGTCAAGGTGGCTTTATGGCTGCATTTGGTTCTGCTGAAATTGTTAGTGCGTGCTTAATGGATTTTCGAGATTCAGGGGCAAAATATGTAGAGAGCTATCTTGATGTTTTGCTTGATTGCTTGTTGCAGTTTGAGGGTGTCGGTATTGAGATGTCTGGTGTGTTCGTTCATAAAGATGAGGATTTGGATAATATGCCGGCATACCTAGTTGATTTTGAAAATGGAATGGCGTTCGAGTTTATTGGGGAGTCTGCTGTATATAAAATGTCTGAGGGTGCAAGAATAATTTTTGATTGGTGCGAGGTGAATGTGAATAAGGATAAAGTGGAGGTGATGAATAAGTGTGATCGTTTGGTTTGTCTGTACGCTGACTATGGCTAATTGGCAGATTTTTGTGTTTGGATAACTCGGTGTGAATGGTCGTGTGTGAACGTGAAAATTGGCAATATACGGCCACTTGCTGCGGCTGGACATTGGCCACGTCGACAACCCCCTGCGCTTCCAGGGGCAGTACTACGATGAAGAAACCGGGCTGCATTACAACCGGCACCGCTATTAAAACCCTCAGACCGGGCGGTACCTGACGCCGGATCCGATTGGACTGGCGGGTGGGGTTAATGGGTATTTGTATGGTGTGAACCCGTCATCCTGGCCGCGCCACCCTTGTAGTGGGTCGCGTAGTGCTGCGGGGTTACCCCGTGCACGCGCCGGAAGGCACCGATGAAGTGGCTCTGATCATAAAAGCCCAGGCCGAGCGCCACGTCCTGCGGGTGCTGGCCTGCGCGCAGGCGGCGCCGCGCTTCGATCAGGCGCAGCTGCATGTGGTACTGCAGCGGCCCAAGGCCGGTGGCTTTCTTGAAGCAGCGCGCGTAGTGGTATTTGCTAAGCCCGGCCAGCTGCGCCAGTTGCTCAAGCTCCAGTCGGCTGTCGAGGTTCGCGTTCATCGCGGCCAGGCTGCGGCTGACCGCGAGCGACTGCTCGCCGGGCGTAACCGTGGGTTGTTCGAGCAATTGCGCCACCAGCAACAGCAATGCCTGCTCGCGTTCGCCAGCGTCGGCCCGAGCCAGGTCGAGCAGGGCTGCAAACAGGCCGGGGTGCTCGAGGATGCCCTGCTCGAACGCCGGGGGCTGGTCGGTCGAGCGCAGATTGTTGTCACCGATCACCTGGCGCAGGGTGTCGGTCGCCAGGTGCAGGCTGATGTATTCAACGCCGTCCGGGCCGAAGGTCGAAGCCTGCACGGCCAATGGGTTGTACAAGGTTACGCGCTGGGCGGGTACAGCCAGCTCGCGACCGTCCAGCCATATCTGTTCAGCGCCTCGCAAATTGGCACCCAGCACGTATTCGTCGTGGGTATGGCGAGCAAAACTGGCACTTCCCTGCGCGTGCACCCACGACAACTCCAGCTGTGCGCAGGCGAGCAGGGGTTGGCTGGTCAACGGCATGGGGCGCTTCTCTCTGGCGGATCTGGGCTACGCTATCGAACCAGCATGGCCCGGTGCAATGGCCGCCACGTCAATTCAGCGAGACCAATGATGATGAACCCGATCCCCGTTCGCTACGAAGATGGCCGGGCGCTGACCCTCGCCGGCTTCGCCGAGCGTTTCAGCATGGCCGATCTCAGTGGGCTACCGCGCCTGTGGCAGCGCTTCGGACCGCATATCGGGCATGTGCCCGGCGCCCATGGCCATGACAGTTATGGTGTGTGCTACAACCCCGACGGCCAGGGTGGCTTCGACTATCTGGCCGGCGTCGAGGTCGCTGCGACTGTCGGCTTGCCCGCCGGCTTCACTCACCTGACGCTCTCGCCGCAGCATTACGCAGTGTTTGAACACCACGGCAGCCTGCAGGGTATCAAGGCGACCTTCGACGGCATTTTCCAGCAGTGGCTGCCTGCCTCCGGCGAGCGCTCGGCCAACGCCGCGGTGTTCGAGCGTTACCCGGCCGGCTTCGACCCTGCCGACCCGCAGGCCGTCATGGAAATCTGGATTCCGCTCGAGCGCCGCTGAGGCGATGGGAAATTCTCCCAGGCGCTGTCGATTTGCCCGATCCCCGTTCGACCAAAGGTGAACGCAACATCAACACCGTCGCCCCAACGTCCGGAGGAACCATCGATGAACAGCGCAGCCGAACATGAAATCCGCCAACTGATCGAGCACTGGATCCAGGCCGTGCGTGATCGCGATGTCGACAAGATAGTCGCCCCCTATGCCGACGACATCCTCGCCTTCGATGCGATCCAGGCCCTGCAGTTCAAGGGCAAGGCCGCCTACCGCGCGCACTGGGAAATGTGCATGGGTTTTTGCACCGGCCCCATGGTATTCGAAGTGGCACAGCTGACCGTGCATGCCGACGGCGATCTGGGCCTGGCCCACTGGCTCAACCGCTGCGGGCCCTCTGACGATGAAAGCCAGTGCGGCTTCATGCGGGTCACGGTGGCGTACCGGCGTCAGGCGGGTCAATGGCAGGTCATCCATGAGCACTGGTCGGCACCTTTCGACATGGAAACGCAAAAAGCCCTGTTCGACCTCAAGCCCTGAAGCCTGTCGACCGCCCATCGCCACCTAACGCTGGAGACGATCATGAAATACCTGTGCCTGGTCTACTGTGATGAAGGGCTGTTGCACAGCCTGCCCGACAGCCCCGAAGACGCCGAATGCATGGCCTACGCCGAGTCCATCCAGGGCTCCGGGCGCATGCTCGCCGCCGAGGCGCTGAAGCCTGTGCAGACGGCGACCACGGTACGCGTGCGCGGTGGGCACATGAGCCTCACCGACGGCCCGTTCGCCGAAACCAAGGAGCAGCTGGCGGGCTTCTACCTGGTCGACGCCCGCGACCTCAACGAGGCGCTGAACATCGCCAAGGGCATCCCGGCAGCACGGGTTGGCAGTGTTGAAGTGCGGCCCGTACGCGAACTGCAACCCTGAAGGAGAACAACCAGCATGACACTGGCGCAACCGCTACAGGCCCCGCACGAGCTGTCCATCAGCCGCCTGATCGAGGCCCCGCCGGCCAAGGTGTTCCGGGCCTGGACCGAACCCCAATGGCTGATGCAGTGGTGGGGGCCGCACGGCATGACCACCCCGGAATGCGAGATGCAACTGTGGGCAGGCGGGCTGTTCCGCACCTTGATGCGTGCGCCTGAAGGCAGCGAATACCCGCATCAGGGCGTGTTCCTGGAAATCCACCCACCGCACCGACTGGTCTTCACCGACGCCTTCCGCCCAGGGTGGGTGCCGTCGGAGAAGGCCTTCATGACCGCCGTGATCACCTTCGACGAAGAGCATGGCAAGACCCGCTATACCGCGCGTGCCTGGCACTGGAGTGCCGCCGACTGCCTCGCCCATGAAGAAATGGGCTTTCATCAGGGCTGGGGAGAAAGCCTGGACCGCCTGGTGGAGGTTGTGACCCAGCGGATGCCGGACTGATGCAAGCGCCGGCGCAGGTGCGCGAGGAGGTCGAGGCGGTCTACCGCCGCGACTCGCGGCGCATCCTGGCTACCCTGATCCGCTTGCTGGGGGATTTCGACCTGGCTGAGGAGGCCCTGCACGATGCCTTCTTCGTTGCCGTCGAGCGTTGGCAGCGCGACGGCATCCCCGACAATCCGCGGGCCTGGCTGGTCTCGACGGGGCGTTTCAAAGCTATCGACGCCTTGCGCCGGCGTGCCCGTTTCGACCGTTCCCAGGCCGAGCTGATCATGCTGCTCGAAGGCGAGGCGCACGACCCCGGCGATGAGGAACTGCTGGCCGACGATCGTCTGCGTCTGATCTTCACCTGCTGCCACCCGTCGCTGGCCTTCGATGCCCAGGTGGCACTGACCCTGCGCGAGGTGTGCGACCTCACCACCGAGCAGATCGCCCGTGCCTTCCTGCAGAGCCCGACGACCATCGCCCAGCGTATTGTGCGCGCCAAGGCGAAGATCCGTGATGCCAGGATCCCCTACCAGGTGCCCGCCCTGAACGAGTTGCCCGAGCGTCTGGAAAGTGTGTTGCGGGTGATCTACCTGGTGTTCAACGAAGGCTATTCGGCTTCGACTGGCGAAGACGTGGTGACCCAGGCGTTGACCGATGAGGCTATTCGCCTGGGCCGATTGGTTGGGCAGTTGCTGCCGGATGCCGAGGTGCTCGGCCTGCTGGCGCTGATGCTGCTGCAGGCCTCGCGGCAAAGAGCGCGCAGCGATGCCGAAGGCGAACTGGTGGTGCTCGATGAGCAGGACCGCAGCCTGTGGGATCGCGCGCAGATCGAGGAAGGTTGTCAGTTGGTGCAGCGGGCGCTGCGCAGCCGCGCGTTCGGGCCCTACAGCCTGCAGGCGGCGATTGCCGCAGTCCATGCCGAGGCGCCCAGCGCCGCAGCCACGGACTGGGATGAGGTGGTCGGGTTGTATGAGGTGTTGCAACGGCATTGGCCGTCACCGGTGGTCGAGCTGAATCTTGCGGCAGCGCTGGCCCGCCGGGACGGTGCGCAGGTGGGACTGCAGGCCGTGGAGGCCATACTTGGGCGGGGCGAGCTGGGTGATTATCACCTGGCCCATGCCGCGCGGGCCGAGCTGCATCGGCAGTTGGGCAACATCGAGCAGGCTCGCAGTGCCTGGCAGCAGGCACTGGCGCTGACTCGGCAGGGGCCGGAGCGCAGGCATATCGAACGGCGTTTGCGCGAGCTGGGTTAGGCACAAACCTCGCAAGACCGTGCTCTGTGGGGCAACTGCCTGGTGTCATTCGCACTGGCCTCATCGCCGGCTTGCCAGCGAAAGGGGCCTGCAAGGCCCCCAAAAACAGTAATCAGCTGGCGACGAAATTCGGCGGGCTCACCAGTTCGACGGTCTGCAGCTTGCGCGGCGCCAGGATCTCGGCCTCACCGGCGACCACCAGCTCGTCGTTCTGGTTGTACACGTTGGTGGCGATGCGCACCTTGAACTTGGGCAGCTTCTCGAGCACTTCCAGGCGCACGGTCAGGGTGTCGCCGATCTTTACCGGCTTCTGGAAGCTCATCTGCTGGCCCAGGTAGATGGTGCCGGGGCCGGGCAGGGTGCAGGCCACCGCGGCGCTGATCAGCGCACCGCTGAACATGCCGTGGGCGATGCGTTCGCGGAACATGCTCTTGGCGGCGAACTCGGCGTCGAGGTGCACCGGGTTGTGGTCACCGGACATCGCGGCGAACAGCTGGATGTCGCGTTCTTCCACGGACTTCTTGTACTCAGCTTTCTGGCCGACTTCGAGGGCTTCGTAAGGCGTGTTGCTGACCTGGGTCATCGGGGCTTCCTTGTGGGGCGGGCGAGGCTGCCTATCATTCACTGCGGGCAGGGCGGCCAAGGGCCAGCGCCTGCTCCAGCCAGCCGATGATATCGGCGCTGACCTCGTCGCGATGGGTTTCGTTGAGCACTTCGTGCCGTGCGCCAGGATAGACGCGCAACTGCACGTGGCGGTTGCCGGTCGCGCGCAGGGCGTCGGCCAGAACCGTGAGACGCTTGCCGGCACTCACCGGATCACATTCACCGCCAATTACCAGCACTGGCAGGTTCGGATCGATCTGCGCGAGGTGCTTGGCCTGGCTGATCTGCGCCAGGCCCTGCAGCAGGTCGAGCCACAGTTGGTTGCTGCAGCGAAAGCCGCACAGCGGGTCGGCGATGTACTTGTCCACCTCGTCCGGATCGCGGCTGAGCCAGTCGAAGGCAGTGCGGTTGGGCTTGAACGCCTTGTTGAACGCACCGAACGACAGCCAGTCGATCAGCGCACTCTTGCCCAGCGGCCCCTGGCGCCAGGCTTCGAGCCGAGCGATCAGGCGCGCCGCACGATACAGCGCTGCAGGCTGGAAGTTCGAGCCACTGAGGATCGCCCCCTGCAGGCTGGCGCTGTGGTGCAGCAGGTAGGCCTGGGCGATATAGCTGCCCATGCTGTGGCCGAACAGGAACAGCGGTGTGCCGGGAAACTGCTGGCCGATGTGCTGGGCCAGCAAACCCAGGTCATTGACCACGGCATTCCAGCCATTGTGGCTGGCGAACAGGCCGAGGTGACCCAGTTCGGCGGTACGCCCGTGGCCACGCAGGTCTGGCGCGAACAGGGCGTAACCGGCGTCATTCAGGGCATGCCCCAGGCGCTGGTAGCGCCCGGCATGCTCGGCCATGCCATGGGCCAGCAACACCACGGCCTTGACCGGCGTGGCCGGCAGCCATTGGTGCACGTACAGGCTGCAATGCTCGCTGGCGGGCAGCCAGAAGGCGTCATGGGGCATGGCGGGTCCTTGCGCACGGAGTTCGAGGAACAGTGTATGCGCAAAGGCCACAATTGCAGGAAGGGCATAAATAAGATTCACAATGTTAATGGCAGCACTTGGCGTATTTGCCACCTTGGGCCGAACTGCTAACGTCGGCAGAACGCCTTTTTGCCACCTGGCATCAAGGTCAGGGAAGGTCCCGGCAGAGGAACAACAATAAATGCAAGCCGATTTCTGGAACGACAAGCGCCCGGCGGGCGTGCCTTCCACACTGGATTTGACGGCCTATGCGTCCGTCGTCGATGTTTTCGAGCGCTCCTGCAAGCGCTTCGCCGACCGCCCGGCATTCAGCAACCTGGGCGTGACCCTCAGCTATGCCGAGCTCGAACGCCACTCCGCGGCCTTCGCCGCTTGGCTGCAGCAGCATACCGACCTGGTACCGGGCGACCGCATCGCGGTGCAGATGCCCAACGTGCTGCAGTACCCCATCGCCGTGTTCGGCGCCCTGCGTGCCGGGCTGGTGGTGGTCAACACCAACCCGCTGTACACCGCACGCGAGATGCGCCACCAGTTCAAGGACTCCGGGGCCCGCGCGCTGGTCTACCTGAACATGTTCGGCAGCCGCGTGCAGGAAGTGTTGCCCGACACCGGCATCGAATATCTGATCGAGGCGAAGATGGGCGACCTGCTGCCCGCCGCCAAGGGCTGGTTGATCAATACCGTGGTCGACAAACTGAAGAAGATGGTGCCTGCCTACCAGTTGCCCCAGGCCGTGTCGTTCAAGCAGGTGTTGCGCCTGGGGCGTGGGCTGACACACAAACCGGTGCCGCAAGTGCACGACGATATCGCCGTGCTGCAGTACACCGGCGGCACTACCGGCCTGGCCAAGGGCGCGATGCTCAGCCACGGCAACCTGGTGGCCAACATGCTGCAGGTATTGGCTTGCTTCGCCCAGCATGGCCCCGACGGCCAGCCGCTGATCAAGGAAGGCCAGGAGGTCATGATCGCGCCGCTGCCGCTGTATCACATCTATGCATTCACCGCTAACTGCATGTGCATGATGGTCACCGGCAACCACAACGTGCTGATCACCAACCCCCGCGACATCTCGGGCTTCATCAAGGAGCTGGGCAAGTGGCGGTTCTCGGGGCTGCTGGGGCTGAACACACTGTTCGTCGCCTTGATGGACCACCCCGGCTTCAAATCGCTGGATTTTTCCGCACTCAAGGTCACCAACTCCGGCGGTACGGCGCTGGTCAAGGCCACCGCCGAGCGTTGGGAAGCCCTGACCGGCTGTCGCATCGTCGAAGGCTACGGCCTGACCGAGACGTCCCCGGTGGCCAGTACCAACCCTTATGGCCAATTGGCGCGGTTGGGGACGGTGGGTATCCCGGTGGTCGGTACGGCATTCAAGGTGATCGACGACGAGGGTAACGAGCAGCCGCTGGGTGAGCGCGGCGAGCTGTGCATCAAAGGGCCGCAGGTGATGAAGGGCTACTGGCAGCAACCGCAAGCCACGGCCGAGGCGCTGGATGCCGAAGGCTGGTTCAAGACCGGCGACATTGCGATCATCGACCCGGACGGCTTCACCCGTATCGTCGACCGCAAGAAGGACATGATCATCGTCTCGGGTTTCAACGTGTACCCCAACGAAATCGAGGACGTAGTGATGAACCACCCGCAGGTGGCCAGCTGTGCGGCCATCGGCGTACCGGACGAACGTTCCGGCGAGGCGGTCAAGCTGTTCGTGGTGCCGCGCGCGGGGGGGCTGAGCGTTGACGAGCTCAAGGCTTACTGCAAGGCCAACTTCACCGGCTACAAGGTGCCCAAGCACATCGTGCTGCGTGATTCGTTGCCGATGACACCGGTGGGCAAGATCTTGCGTCGGGAGCTGCGCGACATCGCCTGAGGCTTTGCAGGTCCTGGGGGGGGGGGGTTGGCCCCGAGAAAAGGGGAGAGGGAAGCGACCAACGCGAGGGGGAAACCAAC
>NZ_JBMOWQ010000122.1:0-21509 GCF_049310485.1 Pseudomonas sp. GZD-209 | reverse complement strand
TCTGGGGGGAGTGTGTTCCCCCAAAAAGGAGTGGGGGGGGCTGCGACAGGTTTCGCGGGTGAACCCGCTCCCACAGCAACAATGGCTCTATTTCGGCATTTTCAGCCGATATTGCGACACTTTGGCTAAATACTCTAAAAATGACCTGTACATTTCTTTGAGTCATTTTTGTGACCATGAGGCCAATTTCGGCCTCTAGGCGACCCCTGGTAAAGCTGTTACTCTCGGCGCGCTTTCCCAGGATCCGGTTTGCAATGAGCCGGCTTCGCATATCAATAATAAGCGCATCGACGCGTACCGAATTCGCTGTTGCTGAAGGAGCGGGCTTCCATGATCGAACATTTTTGGAAGGATAAGTACCCAGCCGGGGTCACGGCGGACATCAATCCTGACGAATTCCCCAATATCCAGGCGGTTCTCAAGCAATCCTGCCAACGCTTTGCCGACAAACCTGCCTTTAGCAACCTGGGCAAGACCATCACCTACGGCGAACTGTATGCGCTGTCCGGCGCCTTTGCCGCCTGGCTGCAGCAGCATACCGACCTGAAGCCGGGCGATCGCATCGCCGTCCAGTTGCCCAACGTCCTGCAATACCCTGTCGCCGTGTTCGGCGCCATGCGTGCCGGGCTCATCGTGGTCAATACCAACCCGCTGTACACCGCGCGGGAGCTGGAGCACCAGTTCAACGATTCCGGCGCCAAGGCGCTGGTGTGCCTGGCCAACATGGCGCACCTGGCCGAGAAGGTCGTGCCGAAGACCCAGGTCAAGCACGTCATTGTCACCGAAGTGGCCGACCTGTTACCACCGCTCAAGCGCTTGCTGGTCAACAGCGTCATCAAGTACGTGAAGAAAATGGTGCCGGCCTACAACCTGCCCAATGCCGTGCGCTTCAACGATGCGCTGGCCCTGGGCAAGGGCGGCGCGGTGACCGAGGCCAACCCGCAGGCCAACGATGTGGCAGTGCTGCAGTACACCGGCGGCACCACCGGCGTGGCCAAGGGCGCGATGCTCACCCACCGCAACCTGGTCGCCAACATGTTGCAGTGCCGCGCGCTGATGGGCTCGAACCTGCACGAAGGCTGTGAGATTCTCATCACCCCGCTGCCGCTGTACCACATCTACGCCTTCACCTTCCATTGCATGGCCATGATGCTGATCGGTAACCACAACATACTCATCAGCAACCCGCGCGACCTGCCGGCCATGGTCAAGGAACTGGGCAAGTGGAAGTTCAGCGGCTTCGTCGGCCTGAACACCCTGTTCGTCGCCCTGTGCAACAACGAAACCTTCCGCAACCTGGATTTCTCGGGGCTGAAGATCACCTTGTCCGGTGGCATGGCGCTGCAGCAGAGCGTGGCCGAGCGCTGGAGGACGGTGACCGGCTGCGCCATCTGTGAAGGTTACGGCATGACCGAGACCAGCCCGGTGGCGACGGTCAACCCGTCCGAGGCCAACCAGGTCGGCACCATCGGCATCCCGGTACCCTCTACCCTGTGCAAGGTCATCGACGACAACGGCCAGGAACTGCCGCTGGGCGAAGTGGGCGAACTGTGCATCAAGGGCCCGCAGGTGATGAAGGGCTACTGGCAGCGTGAAGAGGCTACCGCCGAGATCCTCGACAGCAATGGCTGGCTGAAGACCGGCGACATCGCCGTGATCCAGCCGGACGGCTACATGCGCATTGTCGACCGCAAGAAGGACATGATCCTGGTCTCGGGTTTCAACGTGTACCCCAACGAGCTCGAAGACGTGCTCGCCGCTTTGCCGGGTGTGCTGCAGTGCGCCGCCATCGGCGTGCCGGACGAAAAATCCGGCGAGGTGATCAAGGTGTTCATCGTGGTCAAACCGGGCATGACCGTCACCAAGGAGCAGGTGATGGAGCACATGCGCGCCAACGTCACTGGCTACAAGGTGCCGCGCTACATCGAGTTCCGCGATGCACTGCCGACCACCAACGTCGGCAAGATCCTGCGCCGCGAGCTGCGTGATGAAGAGCTGAAGAAACAGGGCCTGAAGAAGATCGCCTGATCTTAAGGCGTTGTGGGAGCGGGCTTGCCCCGCGATGAGGCCAGATCAGGCAACGATGTTGTCCGGCCTGGCCTCATCGCGGGGCAAGCCCGCTCCCACGGTGCACCGCTTCGGCTAGCGCAGTTTTTCAAGCATCTGGTAGTACCACATCCCCGCCGCCAACAGCGGATTCCCCAGCAGATCCCCCATCGGCACCTTGATGTGCTTGCACGCCGCAAAGGTGTCGAATTTCTCCAGCGTCCCGGTCAATGCCTCGGCCATGATCTCGCCCATGATGTGGCTGGTGGCGATGCCATGCCCGGAATAACCCTGGCAGTACCACACGTTGTCCGACAGCTTGCCCAACTGCGGGATGCGGTTGACCACGATGCCCATGGCGCAGCTCCACTGGAACTCGATCGGCACGCCCTTGAGCGCCGGGAAGGTGCGTTCGATGCACGGGCGCAGTTCGGCCTCGATGTCCCGCGAATCACGCCCGGAATAGTTGGCGCCACCGCCGAACAGCAGGCGCTTGTCGGCGGTCAGGCGGTAGTAGTCGAGGACGAAGCGGCAGTCGTACACCGCCAGGTCCTGGGGGTTGATCTGCGCGGCCAGCTCGCCCAGTGGCGCGGTGGTGACGATGCCGCCCATGGCCGGGAAAATCTTGCCCTTGAGCTGGCGTTTTTCCAGCTTGTGGTAGACATCGCCGGCCAGCATCACCTGTCGCGCTTCGATCCGGCCGTGGGCGGTGACCACCGCCGGGCGTGGGCCGTGGATGATGTCCAGGACCTCGGAGTTTTCGAAGATCAGTGCGCCCAGGCTGTGGGCCGCGCGGGCTTCGCCCAGGCACAGGTTGAGCGGGTGCAGGTGCAGGTTGCGGCGGTTCTTCAGCGCGCCGATGTACAGCGGGCTTTGCAGGTGCTCGGCCATGGCGGCGCGGTCGAGCAATTGCACCTGGTCGCCCATGCCGCGGCGCTGGGCCTCGGCCTCGAAGGCGCGCAGTTCGTTCAGGTGCGAGGGTTTCATCGCCGCATGCAGGTGGCCGCGCTTGAGGTCGCAGGCGATGCCATAGCGTTCCACCCGCTGCTCGATGATCTGGTGCCCGCGCCAGCGCAGGTGCCAGATGAAGTCATCCACCTCGGCACCGAGCCGTTCACGCATCTGCGTGCGCATGGCCTCGTCGCCCGACAGGCTGCCGGTCACCTGCCCGCCGTTACGCCCGCTGGCGCCCCAGCCAATGCGGTTGGTCTCGACGATGGCGACCTTCAGGCCGCGCTCGGCCAGCTCTACTGCGGTGGCCACGCCGGTGAAACCGCCGCCGATGATCGCCACGTCGACCTGCACCGTGCCCTTGAGGGTGGGGTATTCGCTGTGGTCGTTGAGGCTGGCGCTGTAGTAGGACGGCGCGCGCTGGGCCGGCCCCTTGTTCACTGCTGCGTTCATGAGTGTTCCTTGTTGTAATTCGATTGTCAGGCCTGGTGCAGGTACCAGCGCCAGTCCTGCTCGCCCACTTCGGCCATGAACTGGCGGTACTCGGCGCGCTTGACCTTCAGGTACACACCCAGGAAGGCCTCGCCGAAGGCTTCCCGGGCCCACGCCGAACGTTCCAGGGCATCAACGGTGGTGAGCCAGTCGGTTGGCAGGTGCTCGGTGGCCTGGGCATAGCCGTTGCCTTGCACCGGTGCGCCCGGGTCGAGCTGCTCGCGAATGCCTTGGTGGCTGGCGGCCAGAATCGCTGCGGCGGCCAGGTAGGGGTTGGCGTCGGCGCCGCAGATGCGGTGTTCCACATGCCGGCTGTTGGCCGGCCCGCCCGGCACGCGCAGGCTGACGGTGCGGTTGTCGACGCCCCAGGTCGGCGCCAGCGGCGCATAGCTGTTGGCCTGGAAACGGCGGTACGAGTTGGCGTTGGGGCAGAACAGCAGCAGCGATTCGCGCAGGTGGCGCAGCATGCCGGCGACCGCCTGGCGCAGCAGCGGGGTGCCGGCCTTGTCCTCGCTGGCGAACAGGTTGTTGCCGTCGGCATCGGCCAGGCTCAGGTGCATGTGCATGCCGGTGCCGGCCAGCTGGGCGAACGGCTTGGCCATGAAGCAGGCCTGCATGCCGTGGGCGTGGGCGACGCCTTTGACCAGGCGTTTATAACGCACGGCCTGATCCATCGCCTCCAGCGCATCGCCATGCTCCAGGGTGATTTCGACCTGGCCCGGGGCATATTCGGAGATCGCCGTGCGTGCCGGGATGCCCTGGGCCTTGCAGGCGGCATAGAGGTCGGCGAGGAAGGGCTCGATCTGTTCCAGTTCGCGCAGGCCATAAACCTGTGTCGTGCGCGGTCGGCCGCCGTCGTTGTCCAGCGCCGGTTGCGGGCGGCCCTGGGCGTCAGGTTTCTGGTCGAGCAGGTAGAACTCCAGCTCGCAGGCCATCACCGGGTAGTAACCGTCGGCCTTGAGCGCATCGATGGTGCGCAGCAGTACGTGACGCGGGTCGGCGATGCTGGCGGGCATGCCTTCGCTGGGGTGCATGCTGACCTGCACCGCCGCGGTCGGCACCCGGCGCCAGGGCAGGCGCACCAGGCTGCCTTGCAGCGGGTAGGCGCGGCAGTCGATGTCGCCGACATCCCAGACCAGGCCGGAGTTTTCCACGTCGTCGCCGTTGAGGGTAAGGCCGAGGATGGTGCTCGGCAGTGGGCGACCGGTTTCGAACACCGCCAGCAGTTCATCGCGGTGCAGCAGCTTGCCGCGTGGCACGCCGTTGGCGTCGAGGATGAACAGTTCGATCAGGTCGATATCGGGGTTGTCGGCCAGGAAACGCCTGGCTTGCTCTGCGGGTGCAAAGTGCATGGTGGAATTCGCTCGCGCCCACGGGCGCACAGGACCGCCGTTGAGGTTCGGTCGGTCGTACTGAAAAGGTCGGCAGTGATGCCGCAACGGGTCAGTGAGTGGCGAGCGAGGTGTCTGGTGGGCGCGCGTGGCGGCAGTGCCACAGGGCCCAGAAGGCGAGGATGACATGCACCAGCGGATTCTCGCCGGCACGGGCCCTGGCCTTCGGCAGCGAAGGGCGAGGCAGCGGGCGGGCGATGAGCGGGTCGGGGAGCATGCCTTGGATACTCACATGGCGCGTAAGGTTGATTAAAGCAGTGAATGGCGACGTTCATTCCGTGGTTTGCTAAACATTTGTGCTGTTTTTTTGGGGGAAACCCCCTCCCCACCCTTTTTTGGTGGATTTTGTTCCCCCCGCGAAAGGGCCAGCGCAGACAGCAAAAAAACGGCAAATCTGCGACAATCCCGCCCCTTCGAATGCCGATCATGAATAAGCAGCGCCCGCTGCATCATTAAAAAGCCCCATGACAGACCACGCCATCGACCAACTGCTGAACAACCTCGACCACGCCATGATCGCCGACCGCCATCGCCTGCGGCGGCAACTGCATGAGCTGCGCAAGCGCCCAGACGAGGCCAGGCTTGCGCAGTGGGTGGAGAAGGTCCAGGCCTCCTTTGCCCAGGTCACCGCGCGCCAGCAGAGCGTGCCGAGCATCCGTTACGACGACAGCCTGCCGATTGCGGCCAAGCGTGACGAGATCAAGAAGGCCCTGGCCGAACACCAGGTGCTGGTGATCGCCGGCGAGACCGGTTCGGGCAAGACCACCCAGTTGCCGAAGATCTGCCTGGAGCTGGGGCGCGGCAGCCATGGCCTGATCGCCCACACTCAGCCCCGGCGGATTGCCGCGCGCAGCGTGGCGGCGCGGGTCGCCGAAGAACTCGGCACGCCGCTGGGTGCGCTGGTCGGTTACCAGGTGCGTTTCGAGGACCAGAGCGACTCGAACACCTTGGTCAAACTGATGACCGACGGCATCCTGCTGGCCGAGACCCAGCATGACCGCTTCCTCGAACGCTACGACACGATCATCGTCGACGAGGCCCACGAGCGCAGCCTGAACATCGATTTCCTGCTGGGCTATCTCAAGACCCTGCTGCACCGTCGCCCGGAGCTGAAGCTGATCATCACTTCGGCGACCATCGACCTGGAGCGCTTCTCCAAGCACTTCGACGGCGCGCCGATCATCGAGGTTTCCGGGCGCACGTACCCGGTGGAGACCTGGTATCGCCCGTTGACCAGCGAGCAGGACGAGGAGGGCAACCAGATCGAGGACGACCTCTCGGTCGACCAGGCGATCCTTGCCACCCTCGACGAGATCGCCCAGCACGAGCGCAGTCAGGGCAAGGGCCCGGGTGATGTGCTGGTGTTCCTGCCCGGCGAGCGTGAAATCCGCGATGCCGCCGAGATCCTGCGCAAGGCGCAACTGCGCCATACCGAGATCCTGCCGCTGTATGCGCGCCTGTCGCCGGCCGAGCAACAGCGGATCTTCCAGTCCCACAGCGGCCGCCGTGTAGTGTTGGCGACCAACGTTGCCGAAACCTCGCTGACGGTGCCGGGCATCCGCTATGTAATCGACAGCGGCACTGCGCGCATCAGCCGCTACAGCTACCGCGCCAAGGTCCAGCGCCTGCCCATCGAGGCGGTGTCCCAGGCCAGCGCCAACCAGCGTAAAGGTCGCTGTGGCCGGGTCGAGCCGGGTATCTGCATCCGCCTGTACAGCGAAGAGGACTTCAACGGCCGGCCGGCGTTCACCGATCCGGAGATCCTGCGTACCAACCTGGCGGCGGTGATCCTGCAGATGCTGCACCTGCGCCTGGGTGCCATCGACGCGTTCCCGTTCATCGAGCCGCCGGATGGCAAGGCCATCAGCGATGGCTTCAACCTGTTGCAGGAGCTGTCGGCGGTCAATCGCGAGAACCAGCTCACGCCGCTGGGCCGCCAGCTGGCGCGCCTGCCGATCGACCCGCGGATGGGCCGCATGCTGCTCGAAGGCGCACGCCTGGGCAGCCTGCAAGAGGTGTTGATCGTTGCCAGTGCGCTGTCGGTGCAGGACCCGCGTGAGCGCCCGCCGGAGCGCCAGCAGGCAGCCGACCAGGCCCATGCCCAGTGGAAGGACGTCGATTCCGACTTCGCCGCGCTGGTCAGCCTGTGGCGCGGCTTCGAGGAACAGCGCCAGGCGCTGACCGCCAGCCCGCTGCGCAACTGGTGCCGGAAGAACTTCCTCAACTACCTGCGCCTGCGCGAGTGGCGCGATGCCCATCGTCAGTTGGCGCTGATCTGCCGCGACCTGCAGCTTACGGTGAACAAAGAGCCGTGCGATTACCCGCGCATGCACAAGGCGATCCTCAGCGGCCTGCTCAGCCAGATCGGCCACAAGGCTGAAGAGGGCGACTATCAGGGCGCGCGTCAGCGCCGCTTCTGGATTCATCCCTCGTCCGGCATCGGCCGTAAGCGCCCGCAGTGGGTGATGGCCGCCGAACTGGTGGAAACCACCAAACTGTACGCGCGCATGGTGGCCAAGATCGAACCGGACTGGATCGAGCCGCTGGCCACCCACCTGATCAAGAAGAACCACTTCGAGCCCCATTGGGAGAAGAAGCGCGGGCAGGTGGTGGCTTACGAGCAGATCACCCTGTACGGGCTGATCGTGGTTGGCCGCCGGCCGGTGCACTTCGGCCCGATCGACCCGGTCACGTCACGGGAGCTGTTCATCCGCGAGGGGCTGGTTGGCGGTGAGATCCAGTCGCGGGCCAAGTGCTTGGCGGCCAACAAACGCCTGCTCGAGCAGCTCGACGAGCTGGAAGCCAAGGCACGCCGGCGCGACATCCTTGCCGATGAAGAGACGCTGTACGCCTTCTACGAGGCGCGCCTGCCGCAAGAGATTCACCAGACCGCGACCTTCGACGCCTGGTACCGGATGACCAGCCAGAAGGATGCCGACCTGCTGATCATGCGCGAGGAAGACGTGCTGGCCCGCGAGGCCAGCGAGGTGACCGCCGCGCAGTACCCGGACCATCTGCAGGTGGGCGACCTGCGCCTGACGCTGAGCTATCACTTCGAGCCCAACCACCCGCGCGATGGTGTGACCGTACGAGTGCCGGCGCCGCTGCTGCCGAACCTGCCGGGCGAACGTCTGGAATGGCTGGTGCCGGGGCTGCTGGAGGCCAAGTGCATTGCCCTGGTGCGCAACCTGCCCAAGGCCTTGCGCAAGAACTTCGTGCCGGTGCCGGACTTCGTCAAGGCGGCGCTGTCGCGCATGACCTTCGGCCAGGGCGGCCTGCCGCAGGCGCTGGGGCAGGAACTGCTGCGCATGACGGGGGCGCGGGTGTCCGATGAAGCCTGGGCGGAAGCCGCCGGGCTGGTGGAAGGCCACCTGCGCATGAACATCGAAGTGGTCGACGCCGCGGGCAAGTTCCTCGGTGAGGGCCGTGACCTGGCCGAGCTGACCGCGCGCTTCGCCGCCGCCAGCCAGGCGGCGCTGGCCCTGCCGCGCAACGAGAAGGCCGAGCAGCCGGTGCAGGCCAAGGCCTTCACCCAGGTGGCGCAGACCGCCCAGCAGAAGATCGCCGGGCTGTCGATGACCGTCTACCCAGCGTTGGTCGAGGACAACGGCACGGTGCGCGAGGGGCGTTTCTCCACCCAGGCCGAAGCCGAGTTCCAGCACCGCCGCGCACTGCAGCGCCTGTTGCTGCAGCAGCTGGCCGAGCCGGCCAAGTTCCTGCGCGGCAAGCTGCCGGGGCTGACCGAACTGGGCTTGCTGTACCGCGAGCTGGGGCGGGTCGAGGCGTTGGTCGAGGACATCCTGCTGGCCAGCCTCGACAGCTGCATCCTTGAAGGCGAAGACCCCTTGCCCCGCGACGGTGCCGGCCTGGCGTCACTGGCCGAGCGCAAGCGCGGCAGCTGGACCGAGCATGCCGAACGCCTGGCGCGCCTGACCCTTGAGGTGCTGAAGCTGTGGCATGGCCTGCAGAAGCGCTTCAAGGGCAAGATCGACCTGAGCCAGGCGGTGGCGCTGAACGACATCAAGCAGCAACTGGCCAACCTGGTCTATCCGGGGTTCGTGCGCGAGACGCCGGGCGTCTGGCTCAAGGAACTGCCACGTTATCTCAAGGCGGTGGAACTGCGCCTGGAGAAGCTGGGGTCGCAGGTGCAGAAGGATCGGGTGTGGAGTGGCGAACTGGCCAATTGCTGGGCCCAGTACAAGGCCCGTGCTGACAAGCATGCCCAGGAGGGCAAGCGTGACGAGCAGTTGCTGACGTACCGCTGGCTGCTGGAGGAGTACCGGGTGTCGTTGTTCGCCCAGCAGTTGGGAACGAAAGTGCCGGTTTCCGACAAGCGACTGAGCAAGCAGTGGAGCCAGGTGGAAGCCTAACCGTTGCAACTTGTGGCAAACTTGCTGGAATTTTGGGCCGCTTTGCGGCCCATCGCTGGCAAGCCAGCTCCCACAAGGTAATGCAATCGCTGTGGGAGCGGGTTTACCCGCGAACGAGGGCGCAGCCCTCGCCCGTAAATTGGCACCAAGGTGCCATTATGTTGCCCTTTTCCCGGCCTGCGCCGCATGGCGATGGCCTTTGACCAGAGGAACGACCGTGCACAACGTCGTGATCAGCGGCACCGGCCTGTATACCCCGGCCCAGAGCATTTCCAACGAAGAACTGGTGGAATCCTTCAACACCTGGTCGCAGCAGTTCAACCAGGACAACGCCGCGGCCATCGAGCGCGGCGAAGTCGAGGCAGCGCCGTTGTCCGATGCCGCCTTCATCGAGAAGGCCTCGGGCATCAAGAGCCGCTTCGTGATGGACAAGGCCGGCATCCTTGACCCACAGCGCATGAAGCCGCGCCTGGCTGAGCGCAGCAACGACGAACCCTCGGTGCTTTGCGAAATGGCCGTGGCCGCCGCCCGCCAGGCACTGGAGCGCGCCGGTCGCACCGCCGCCGATGTCGACGGCGTGATCGTCGCCTGTTCCAACCTGCAGCGCCCGTACCCGGCCATCGCCATCGAAGTGCAGCAGGCGCTGGGCATCCAGGGCTTCGCCTTCGACATGAACGTGGCCTGTTCCTCGGCCACCTTCGGCATCCAGACCGCCGCCAACAGCGTGCAGCTGGGCCAGGCGCGTGCGGCGCTGATGGTCAACCCAGAGGTCTGCACCGGCCACCTGAACTTCCGTGACCGTGACAGCCACTTCATCTTCGGTGACGCCGCCACTGCCGTGCTGATCGAGCGTGCCGACCAGGCCACCTCGAAGCACCAGTTCGACATCGTCAGCAGCAAGCTGTGGACCGAGTTCTCCAACAACATCCGCAACAACTTCGGTTTCCTCAACCGTGCGGCAGAGGAGGGCGAGGGCGCCGCGGACAAACTGTTCATCCAGGAAGGCCGCAAGGTGTTCCGTGAGGTGTGCCCGAAGGTGGCCGAGATCGTCGGCCAGCACCTTGAAGAGAACGATCTGCAGCCGAACGACGTCAAGCGCTTCTGGCTGCACCAGGCCAACCTGAGCATGAACCACCTGATCGTCAAGAAGCTGTTGGGGCGTGAGGTGGCCGAGGAAGAGGCGCCGGTGATTCTGGACCGTTATGCCAACACCAGTTCGGCGGGTTCGGTGATCGCCTTCCATCTGTACCAGGATGACCTGGCTCCGGGCTCGCTGGGTGTGTTGAGTTCGTTTGGCGCGGGGTATTCGATCGGTAGCGTGATTCTGCGCAAGCGCTGATGCTTGCCTGAAACGTGGGAGCGGGCAGACAAAAAAAGGCAGGAAATGCTGGATGGGGTCAGCATTTCCCGCCTCAGAGTGAAACGAAAGGAGCGTGTCGCTTAGAACTTGGCTTCCAGGTCCACCTGCAGCGTGTCTACGTCAGCATCGCTGTTCGGCAGGTTGGAGTAGTCGGTCTTGGCCATCATGTAGGCCGCGCCGAGGGCGAAGTTCTTGTCGATCTCGTAGCCAACCTTGAACTTGTGGCCACGCGAACCGGTGAAGCCGTTGCCGAAGTCGGAGTCGGTGAACAGGCTGACCACGGCGTTACGCTGCACGTCGCGGTAGTTGTAGTCCATGCTCCAGGCACCCACCTTGGTTTTCAGGCCGGCCAGCCAGGCCTTGTCCTTGCCGTCGGTGCTTTCGGTGTTCTTGACGAACTGGCCGTAGGCCGACAGCGGGATGGCGAAGCCGGTGAAGTCCAGCTGACCGAAACCTTCCACCAGGTTGAACTCGTTGGTGGTGTTGCCCAGCGAGCGCAGTGCCGCCGATTGCTTGTCGTTGTCGTAGCCGTAGATGCTGCCGCCCACGGTGACCTTGAGGGTGTCGGCGGCGTTGAACTTGGTACCCAACTGGCCGTGGTACAGCTGTGCGTCGTGCTTGAACTGCACGCCGTCGCCGTCGACGTTGTCCTTCAGGTTGTAGTGACCGAGGCTGCCGAACACTTCGGCAGGGCCCAGGTTGGTCTTGTAGGTGACGGCCAGGCCTTCGGGGTTGATGTCGCTGTCCCAGATGATGTCGCCCATGCTGACCCAAGGCTGCATCATCTTGCCGCCGATCAGGTGCAGGTTCGGCACCGCGGTGGGGTGCCAGTCGAGGTAGGCCAGGTCGACCCACAGCGATTTCTTCTCGAAGTAGTTGTCCAGGCTCTGGTTGGTCGAGCGGGCATCGGCGCTGCTGCCGGTGGCCACACGCACGCCGGCGTCGACCTGCGGGTTGATCTCGCTGTAGAAGCCGACACGGGCACGGACGCGCTCACGGTCCTGGTTGCCGCTGCGAGCGATCGGATTGTCGACGTTGACGTCTTCGTAACGCAGGCGCACATCACCCTTGATCTGGGTCTTGGCGGCCCATGCCACTTTTTGTTCAAAGGAGCTCATACGTTCGGACTGAGCTTTCTGGTCGGCCTTTTCCTTGGTTTCTTTTGCCAGGTCGCCTTGCAGTTCGTTGTACTGCGCCTGGTTGATCGAACCATTGGCGCGGAGCATTTCGAGCAGCTTGGCGTCGACAGCAGCACTGGCTGGAGTACTCAGAGCCAGCATCATGCCGGTGAGGCTCACTCCAGTTAGTGTAGAAACAAGACGCATAAGGTTCTCCCTGTTGAATAAAGTGGGGAGGCTCATGCGGCCGCCCCCGAGTTGGCATGTCTTCGGAAAAGCCCTGGCTAGACAGGTTGTTGGCCTCCGAAAAACAGGCGCCAGTATTGCGGGGGGGAATGACAGAATAATGTCCAATTGGTGGCACTGCTGTTAAGTGAACAGCAGTTCAATTGAGTGTCGCGGCTGCATTGGCAATACTGCCCACTTCAATTCAACGAGTCCCAATCGTGATCAGCCTTCACAGCCTTACCCACCTGCGCGACCTGCCGGCGACCACCTGGGATGCACTGGTGCCCGCTGGCCAACCCTTCCTGCGCCACGCCTTTCTCAGTGCCATGGAAGACAGCGGCAGTGTCGCGCCTGACAACGGCTGGGCCGCCGAACACCTGGTGCTGGAACACGACGGTGAGGTGCGGGCGTTGCTGCCGGCCTACCGCAAGTGGCATTCGTTTGGCGAGTACGTGTTCGACCATGGTTGGGCCGACGCCTGCGAACGTGCCGGCATCGCCTACTATCCCAAGCTGCTAGGCGCTGTGCCGTTCAGCCCGGTAAGCGGGCCGCGCCTGTTGAGTACCGAGCCCGGCGACGCCCTGCTGTTGTTGCAGGCACTGCCGGAATACCTGGGCAAGGGTGGGTTGTCCGGGGCGCATATCAACTTCACCGACAGTGCCTTGGACGAGGTGGTGGCTGGCCTGCCGGGCTGGATGGAGCGCCTGGGCTGCCAATTCCACTGGCGCAACCGGGGATACCGCGACTTCCAGGACTTCCTCGACACGCTCAGCTCGCGCAAGCGCAAGCAGATGCGCAAGGAGCGCGAGCAGGTATCGGCACATGGCATCGAGTTCGAGTGGTACCGGGGCGATCAACTGAGCGAGGCGCAGTGGGACTTCGTCTACCTGTGCTACGCCAACACCTACAGCGTGCGCCGCCGTTCACCCTACCTGACCCGCGAATTCTTCAGCCTGATTGCCGCGCGCATGCCCGAGGCGATCCGGGTGGTGATTGCCCGGCAGAATGGTCGCGAGGTGGCCATGGCTTTGAGCCTGGTGGGGGGCGACAGCCTCTACGGCCGTTACTGGGGCTGCCTGGACGAGTTCGACCGCCTGCATTTCGAGACCTGTTTCTACCAGGGCATGGACTTTGCCATTGCCGAAGGTCTGCAGCGTTTCGATGCCGGGGCACAGGGTGAGCACAAGCTGATTCGAGGGTTCGAGCCGGTGATCACGCGGTCGTGGCACTACCTGCTGCATCCGGGGTTGCGGCGGGCGGTGGAGGATTTCCTGTTGCAGGAGCGGGCCGGGGTGCAGGGGTATGCCGAGCAGGCGAAGGCAGCGCTGCCTTATCGTAAGGATTGAGATTGTCAGGGCTGCAAAGCAGCCCTGTGGGCCCTCAAAGGGTAAAGCGCTTGACCAACCCATTGAGCCCGCTTGCCAGGCGCGATAGCTCCTGGCTCGAGGCATTGGTCTGCTGCGCACCCGTGGCGCTCTGCACCGACAGGTCGCGGATGTTGGTGAGGTTGCGGTCCACCTCTCGGGCCACCTGGGCCTGCTCTTCGGCGGCACTGGCGATCACCAGGTTGCGCTCGTACATCTCGCTGATCCCCGAGGTGATCTCCTGTAACGCGTGGCCAGCGCTCTGGGCCAGCTCGCGAGTATCGCGGGCGCGGGTGCTGCTGGTCTGCATGGCGGTGAGGGCCTGGCTGGCGCCGCTGCGCATCAGCGATACCATCTGCTCGATCTCCTGGGTCGAGTTCTGGGTGCGATGGGCCAGCGCACGCACCTCGTCAGCTACCACGGCGAAGCCGCGGCCCGACTCACCGGCACGGGCGGCCTCGATGGCCGCGTTGAGCGCCAGCAGGTTGGTCTGCTCGGCGATGGCGCGGATCACATCCAACACCGTGCCCACTTTCTGGGACTGTTCGGCCAGTTGCCCCACCAGCGCAGCGGAGGCTGCCACTTCTTCGGCCAGGTCGCTGATCGCCTCGATGGTCTGCGACACCCGGGCCTGGCCCTGCTGCGCCGACTGGGTCGATTGCCGCGAGGCTTCGGAGGTGGACACGGCATTGCGCGCCACTTCTTCGACCGCTGTGCTCATTTCGTTGACGGCGGTGGCGGCCTGCTCGATTTCGTCGTGCTGGCGAGTGATGCCGCGTCCGGCTTCCTCGGTGACCGCGTGCAGCTCTTCGGAAGCCGCCGCCAGTTGCGTGGAGGAGCCGGAGATCTCGCCCAGGGTGTCGCGCAGGCGGTCGCGCATCTGTGCCAGTGAGTGCTGCAACTGGCTGACTTCGTCGTTGCCGCTGACGGCGATGGCGTTGCTCAGGTTGCCCTCGGCCACTTGCTTGGCTGCCAGTACCGCATCCTTGAGCGGCTGCACGATGCTGCGAGTGAGCAGCCAGGCCAGGGTGACGGTGAACAGTGCGGCCAGCAGGATCACGCCGATGACGATGGACCGGGACTGGTCGTAACGCTCGGCCGCCTGGTTACCCTCGCGTTCGATGCTCTTGGCATACAGTTCGCCCAGCTCGGCCAATTGCGCGCCGGTGCCGTCGACGACCGGCTTCATGTCTACCAGCACCAGTTTGTGCAGGGCGACGATGTCGCCGCGCCGGGCCAGCGAGAAGGAGTCGGCCATGCCTTTCTGGTAAGTCGCGAAGTCGCGCTGGAACTGCTGGTAGATGCGGGATTCTTCAGGGGTGTCGACGAACGCCTCGTAGTCCTTGATGTTCTGCATCAGGACCTTGTTGCGGGCTTCGTACTGGCTGACATAGGTGTCGACGTTGGCCGGGTTCGGGTCGAGAGCAACGCGCAACGAGATGGTTCGTACCCGCAGCATGTTTTCGCGAATGGTGTCCACGGTGCGGATGCTGGGCACCCAGTTTTCTTCCATGGCCGTGGCCGAGTCACGGATGTCGTCCATCTTGGCAAGGGAGAACATGCCAAGTAAGGCAACCATCAGTGCAATGCAGGCGAACCCCGATGTTGCCCGGGGCGCGATGTTCCATTGGCGTAACAGCATTACCACCTCGCCGGCCCACCAGGGCCTTTATGTTGTTGTACGACAACATATGTCGGCAGGGTGGGCGCGAGCTTGAGGCGACATGCACGGTCAGTCGACGCCGACGAAGCCACCGGTCTGGTGATGCCACAGCCGCGCATACAGCCCGTGCTGGGCCAGCAGTTCACTGTGGCTGCCGCTTTCGACGATATGCCCTTTGTCCAACACCACCAGGCGGTCCATGCGGGCGATGGTCGACAGGCGATGAGCGATGGCGATCACCGTCTTGCCCTGCATCAGCGTCTCCAGGCTCTCCTGAATCGCCGCCTCGACCTCCGAGTCCAGCGCTGAAGTGGCTTCGTCCATGACCAGGATCGGTGCGTTCTTCAGCAGTACCCGGGCAATGGCGATGCGCTGGCGCTGGCCGCCGGAGAGCTTGACCCCGCGCTCGCCGACATGGGCGTCAAAGCCGGTGCGGCCCTGGGCGTCGGACAACTGCGGAATGAACTCGTCGGCTTTCGCCCGTCGTACTGCTTCCCACACTTCTTCATCAGTGGCATCGGGGCGACCGTACAGCAGGTTGTCGCGGATCGAGCGGTGCAGCAGCGAGGTGTCCTGGGTGATCATGCCGATCTGTGCGCGCAGGCTGGCCTGGTTGACCTCGGCGATGTTTTGGCCGTCGATGAGGATGCGCCCGGCCTGTACGTCGTACAGGCGCAGCAGCAGGTTGACCAGGGTCGACTTGCCAGCGCCGGACGGGCCGATCAGGCCGATCTTCTCGCCGGGGCGGATGTCCAGGTTCAGCGCATCGATGACCTGGCTGCCCTTGCCATAGTGAAAGCCCACGTGCTCGAAACGGACCGCGCCCTGGCTGACCTTCAGTGCCGGCGCATCGGGCTGGTCGCTGACCGTTACCGGCTGGGCGATGGTCTGCAGGCCGTCCTGGACCATGCCGATGTTTTCGAAGATGCCGTTGACCACCCACATGATCCAGCCCGACATGTTGACGATGCGAATCACCAGGCCCGTGGCCAGGGCAATGGCGCCGACGGTGATCAGCGACTGGCTCCACAACCACAGCGCCAGCCCTGTGGTGGCGACCACCAACAGGCCGTTGAGCGAAGTGATTACGACGTCCATGCTGGTGACGACCCGAGCGGCCAGTTGGGTTTTTTCGGTCTGCTCGCGGATCGCTTCACGGGCGTACTGCTGTTCGTAGTCGGTGTGGGCGAACAGCTTGAGGGTGGCGATGTTGGTGTAGCCGTCGACGATGCGGCCCATCAGTTTGGAGCGGGCGTCGGAAGAGATCACCGAGCGCTCTTTCACCCGGGGCACGAAGTAGTACAGCGCCGCGATGTAGCAGGCGATCCATACCAGCAGCGGCAGCATGAGCCGCCAGTCGGCTTCGGCGAACAGTACCAGCGAGCTGATGGCGTAGATCAGCACATGCCACAGCGCGTCCACCGCCTGCACTGCCGAGTCGCGCAGGGAATTGCCGGTTTGCATGATGCGTTGGGCGATGCGCCCGGCGAAGTCGCTCTGGAAGAAATTCAGGCTCTGCTTGAGCACATAGGTGTGGTTCTGCCAGCGGATCAGGCTGGTCATGCCCGGGCTGATGGTCTGGTGCACCAGCAGGTCGTGCAGGCCGAAGAACAGCGGCCGCAGCAGCAGAATGACCACCAGCATCCAGATCAGCTCAGCGCTGTGCGCGCTGAAGAAGTTGGCGTTGGGTGTGCCCTGGGCCAGGTCGATGATCCGGCTCAGGTAGCTGAACATCGCCACCTCGATCAGCGAGGCGAACAGGCCGACGATCAGCAGGGCGAGGAAGCTGGGCCACACCTGGCGCAGGTAATAGAGGTAGAAGGGCCAGACCTTGCCGGGCGGCGCCTCGCTCGGCGCCTCGCGGAAGATGTCGATCAATTGCTCGAAACGACGGTACAGCATGGGTGAGGTAACTCCTGTTCCATCCGACCCTCAGGCGGTTCACATCCTTGTGAAGCCTGCGGTCAGTCGATGCGTTTGGCTGACTTGATGTACACCGGGTCGGCCGGCACGTCGCGCATGCCTTTCTTGACGGTAGTTGGCGAGTTGACGATCTGGTCGACCACTTCCATGCCCTTGGTGACCTTGCCGAACACCGCGTAACCACGGTCACGCCCGGGGTTTAGGAAATCGTTGTCGGCCACGTTGATGAAGAACTGGCTGGTGGCCGAATTCGGGTCGGAGGTACGGGCCATGGACAAGGTGCCACGGGTGTTCTGCAGGCCATTGCTGGCTTCGTTGCGGATCGGGTCGTTGGTGCTCTTCTGCACCATCTGGTCAGTGAAACCGCCGCCCTGGACCATGAAGCCCGGGATCACGCGGTGGAAAATCGTATTGTTATAGAAGCCACTGTCGACGTACTGCAGGAAATTCTTCGTACTGATTGGCGCTTTTTCAGCGTTCAGCTCGATCTCGACCTGGCCGAAGCTGGTATCCAGCAACACGTGTGGCGTCTTGTCGGAGGCCATGACGCTGGTGGCGAAGGCGACCGAGCAGGCGGTCAGCAGGAGTTTTTTCAGCATGGGCTCAAAGATCCTTGAGAGGTGGAAGCGGCTGCGAGGAAGGGCAGCAGGGTACGGTTGAAAACTGCGGGTTGGTCCAGGGGCGTAGCGTGCCGGGAATCCTCGATGACCGCCAGTCGGGCTTGCGGCATCAGGGCGACGTAACGCTCCTTGAGTTGTATCGGTGTGTAATCGTGGTCGGCGGCGATCACCAAGGTAGGACAGGCGATCTGCCCGATGCGTTCCTGCACGCCCCAGTCGACGATGGCGTCGAAGCTTTTCAGATACGCGCGTTTGTCGTTGCGTGCCCAGCGTTCGGCCATCTTGCGCCGCAGTTCGGCCTGCTGGGGTTTGGGAAAGAGCCTGGCGGCCAGGCCCTTGCCCACCGTTTCGACGCTGAGCAGACGCGCCAGGCCCCAGCGTTTGAGCCACCAGACCCAGTCACTGCGGGTGCGGCGTTTCACTTCTGGCGCACTGTTGACGATGCACAGGCTGCGAAGCCAGGCGGGGTGGTCGACGGCGAACTGGAAACCGACCATGCCGCCCATCGACAGGCCCACGAAGTGCACGGGGCCGGTGCCAAGGTGCTGGAGCAGGGCCAGCAGGTCTTCGCTGAAAGTCTTGATGTGGTAGCCGCGCCGCGGCTTGGAGGATTGGCCGTGGCCGCGGATGTCCATGAGGATGACCCGGTAATGGCGGCTGAACTCAGGTACCTGCAGCTCCCAGTCCTGGCTGCTTGAGCCCAACCCGTGCAGCAGCACCAGGGGCTCGCCCTGGCCATGTTCCTCGTAATGCAGCAGGCATCCGTCATGTTCGAAACAGGCCATGGGCGCGGTCCTCTCAGGCTTGCGGGGGGGCTGCGAAGGGCACGTCCAGCGGCGCGGTGTCGAAGTTGCGCAGCAACTCGATGAGGATCTGCGTGGCCGGGCCCAGGGTCTTTTCCTTGCTCGAGTAAAGGTAGAACAGCGGGTGGCGGCTGCCACCCTGATCCAGTGGCAATGGCTTGAGCACGCCTTCGCGCAGCTCGCGTTCGATCATGTGCCGGGGCAGCCAGGCAAAGCCCAGGCCGCTGCTGACGAAGGTGGTGGCGGTGCCCAGGCTGCCCACCGTCCAGCGCTGCTCGGCGCCCAGCCAGCCGACGTCGCGCGGTTGCGCGCGGCCGGAGTCGCGGATCACCACCTGCAGCTGGCTTTCCAGGTCCTGGAAGGTGATCTCACGGCCCATGCGGTGCAGGGCGTGCTCGGGATGGGCGACGGCGACGAACTCCACCGGGCTGAGCTCGGTGCCCAGATAGCCACCGATGTTGAAGCTGCTGATGGCAAGGTCGGCGATGCCTTCGTGCAGCACTTCCTCGACCCCGGACAACACTTCTTCACGCAGGCGCACCCGGCAGCCGCGGCTTTGCGGCATGAACGCACTGAGGGCGCGTACCAGGCGGGCACTGGGGTAGGCGGCGTCCACCACCAGGCGCACTTCGGCCTCCCAGCCTTGTTCCATGTGGTGGGCCAGGTCTTCCAGTTGGCTGGCCTGCTTGACCAGCTGCCGCGAGCGGCGCAGCAGCACGCTGCCGGCCTCGGTGAGCACGGCCTTGCGCCCGTCGATGCGCAGCAGCGGCACGCCCAGTTGCTCCTGCATGCGCGCCACGGTGTAGCTCACCGATGACTGCGAGCGGTGCAGCGCTTCGGCGGCCTGGGCGAAGCCGCCGTGATCGACCACTGCCTGCAGGGTCCGCCACTGATCCAGGGTTACGCGCGGCGCTTTCATCCAGGGCTCCTGTTGTCCTAAGCTGCGCTCTTCTCAAGGAGAGCGCCGGTATGAAGAAATGTTGTGCGGCTTTGCTGTTGTGCCTGCCCCTCGGGGCCATGGCTTACCCCATCGATGTGGAGAAACAGACCAACGGGGTCAAGGTCGACTACACCGCCTATGACACCACCTACGACATCGGTTCGATCAACCTCAACAACTATGGGCAGGTGCCGGCGGCGTGCAAGGTCACGTTCCGCAATGGCCCCGAGGCGCCGCGCGTGCGCCGGGTCAATGTGCCGGCGGGCAAGAGCGTCGATGTAACGGCGAAGTTCAACCGCGAGATTCTCAAATTGCGCATCCAGGTGGACTGCAAAGCAGAATAAAACGGATTCATCGATAGATTGGTCCCACTTTTTACGCTTTTTTATCGATAGGTCAACCCTTAATCTCACCTCCATCGAATCGCCACCCTTTACCGCCGATGGAGGCACCCATGTCCCGCGTACTGATCATCGAAAGCAGCGCCCGCCAGCAGGATTCCGTTTCCCGTCAACTGACCCAGGATTTCATTGCGCAATGGCAAGCGGCGCACCCGTCTGATGAGATCAAGGTCCGTGACCTGGCCGTGGCCCCGGTGCCACACCTGGATGCCAACCTGCTGGGCGGCTGGATGAAGCCTGAAGAGCAGCGCAGCGCCGCTGAGCTGGAGGCCCTGGCCCGTTCCAACGCGTTGACCGACGAACTGCTGGCAGCCGACGTGCTGGTGATGGCAGCGCCGATGTACAACTTCACCATCCCCAGCACCCTCAAGGCCTGGCTCGACCACGTGCTGCGTGCCGGTATCACCTTCAAGTACACCCCGACCGGCCCGCAAGGCCTGCTGACCGGCAAACACGCCATCGTCCTGACCGCCCGTGGCGGCATCCATGCCGGCGCCAGCAGCGATCACCAGGAACCTTACCTGCGCCAGGTGATGGCCTTCATCGGTATCCATGATGTGGACTTCATCCACGCCGAAGGCCTGAACATGAGCGGCGAGTTCCACGAGAAGGGCCTGAACCAGGCCAAGGCCAAGCTGGCCGCGGTGGCCTGAGGCTCAACGAATTCCCAACCCTGACACCTTGTTGCTCCTTTGGGTGTGCCTGCCCGGTCATTGCGATGGCCGGGCTTTTTTATGGCTGGGACACAGCAAGTACCAATGCCGGCCTCTTCGCGGGTAAATCGCAGCGGCGAAGAGCCCGGCACAGCCCTTACAAACCTCATGGTTGAACTGCCCGGACGCAACCCGCTAAGGTCGTCGCCTTGATCCACGAGAGGCCACCATGGGCTACCTGATAATCGTCGCGCTGATCCAGGCGTACTCTTTCAACCTGATCGGCGAATACCTGGCCGGCCACGTCGACAGCTACTTTGCCGTGCTGGCCCGGGTGCTGCTGGCCGGGCTGGTGTTCCTGCCGTTGACCCGCTGGCGCCAGGTCGAACCGCGCTTCATGCGTTCCATGTTGCTGATCGGCGCGCTGCAGTACGGCATTACCTACGTGTGCCTGTACCTGAGCTTCCGCGTGCTGACCGTGCCTGAAGTGCTGCTGTTCACCATCCTCACACCGCTGCACGTCACCTTGATCGAGGACGCCCTGAATCGGCGCTTCAACCCTTGGGCGCTGCTGGCTGCGCTGGTGGCCGTGGCCGGCGCGGCGGTGATCCGTTTCGACAGTGTCACGGGTGAGTTCTTCGTGGGCTTTTTGCTGTTGCAGCTGGCCAACTTCACCTATGCCGCCGGCCAGGTGCTGTACCGCCATCTGGTGGCCCGCCACCCCAGCGATCTGCCGCACTACCGACGTTTCGGCTATTTCTACCTCGGCGCACTGCTGGTGGTACTGCCGGCCTTCCTGCTGTTCGGCAACGCCCAGCACCTGCCGAGCACCGACACCCAGTGGCTGGTGCTGCTGTTCCTTGGGTTGTGCCCGACCGCGCTTGGCCTGTACTGGTGGAACAAGGGCGCCTGCCTGGTATCCGGCGGCACCCTGGCGGTGATGAACAACCTGCATGTGCCGGTGGGGCTGCTGCTGAACCTGCTGATCTGGAACCAGAACGAACCGCTGGGCAGGTTGGCCATTGGCGGGACGATCATCTTGTTGTCGGTGTGGATGAGCCGGTTGGGCGGGCAACGTACTGTGCAGCCTGCATCGCGTTGATTGGCAGGCTTTAATCGCCTTATCGGGGGGGGGAGCAAACCACCACCCACTTCGTTTGGGGGGGTGATGCTCCATAGGCGGCTT
>NZ_JBMOWQ010000121.1:0-9526 GCF_049310485.1 Pseudomonas sp. GZD-209 | reverse complement strand
TCCGCTTGTCTTTCCGGTTCTTCCTTGTTTTTTGCGTCCCCCCCCCCTCCCCCCCCCGCGATGGCTTCAGGCCAGTTCCTGACGCGTAACTCGCGTCGCAAGCCCCACGCGCATGTCATTGCCACTGGGCTGCTGGTACAGGCTAAGTCCGAACTCCGGCAGCACCGCCAGCAGGTAGTCGAAGATGTCGCCCTGGATGCGCTCGTACTCGGCCCATACCGTGGTGGTGGTGAAGCAGTAGATCTCCAGCGGCACGCCTTCGGCGGTGGTCTGCATCTGGCGCACCATGCAGGTCATGTTCGGGTGCACGTTGGGGTGGGTCTTCAGGTACGCCAGGGCAAAGGCGCGGAAGGTACCGATATTGGTCAGCTGTCGGCGGTTGGCCGACAACCCGGCGTTGTGGCCCTGGGCCTCGTTCCATTCGCGCAGTTCCTGGCGCTTGCCGGCCAGGTAGTCGCCGAGCAGACGCACCTGGCCCAGGCGCTGTTCTTCTTCCTGGGTCAGGAAGCGTACGCCCGCGGCGTCGATGAACAGGCTGCGCTTGATCCGCCGCCCGCCGGATTGCTGCATGCCGCGGTAGTTGCGGAACGACTCGCTCATCAGGCGCCAGGTGGGGATGGAGACAATGGTCTTGTCGAAGTTCTGGACCTTGACCGTGTGCAGGGTGATATCCACCACATCGCCGTCGGCCCCGGCCTGGGGCATCTCGATCCAGTCGCCGACGTGGAGCATGTCGTTGCTGGTCAGCTGCACGCTGGCGACGAACGACAGCAGGGTGTCCTTGTACACCAACAGCAGCACCGCCGACATGGCACCCAGACCCGACAGCAGCAACAGCGGCGAGCGGTCGATCAGGGTGGCGACGATGACGATGGCGGCGAAGATCCACAGCATCATCTTGGCCAGCTGCATGTAGCCCTTGATCGAGCGGGTGCGGGCATGTTCGGTGCGGGCGTAGATGTCCAGCAGCGCGTCGAGCAGGCACGACAGCGCGCGGGTCATGAACAGCAGGGTGATGGCCAGGGCGAGGTTGCCGAGAAAATGCTGGGCGGTGGCCGAGAGTTCCGGCACCAGCTTCAGGCCGAACTGCACCACCAGCGATGGAGTGGTCTGGGCCAGGCGGTGCAGCACCTTGTTGTGGCGCAGGTCGTCCAGCCATCTGAGCGCCGGTTGCCGTCCCAGCAGGCGGCTGGTGTGCAGGATCAGGAAGCGCGCCAGGCGGCCGATCAGCAGCGAGACGAGCAGCAGCACGGCCAGGCCGAGGGCGGCGTGCAGCAGCGGGTGTTGGTCGAGGGTGCCCCAGAGGTCGAGGGCATCGCGCCAGAATCGTTGGAGGTCCATAAGCGTAGGAAACGGTCTGTGTTGCGGTACGAAGCGGCATTAGAGCGTGGATCGGCGCAAAGTTGCCAAAAGAAATTCGGTTCTGGCGGCGGAAAACGTTACCCTATGCAACTTGAATTTTTCGCACTTGCCCGAGGTTACCCCCGTGTTTTCCCAATTCGCCCTGCACGAACGCCTGCTCAAAGCCGTGGCCGAGCTGAAATTTGTCGAGCCGACCCCGGTGCAGGCAGCGGCCATTCCCCTGGCCCTGCAAGGGCGTGACCTGCGGGTGACGGCACAGACCGGCAGCGGCAAGACCGCTGCATTCGTCCTGCCACTGCTCAACCGCCTGGTCGACCGCAGCGGCCCGAGCGTGGAAATCCGTGCGCTGATCCTGCTGCCGACCCGCGAGCTGGCCCAGCAGACCCTCAAGCAGGTGCAGCTGTTCTCCCAGTTCACCTACATCAAGTCGGGCCTGGTCACCGGCGGCGAAGACTTCAAGGAACAGGCCGCCATGCTGCGCAAGGTGCCGGACGTGCTGATCGGCACCCCGGGCCGCCTGCTCGAGCAGCTCAATGCCGGCAACCTCGACCTGTCCCACGTGGACGTGCTGATCCTCGATGAAGCCGACCGCATGCTCGACATGGGCTTTGCCGAAGACATGGAGCGCCTGTGCAAGGAGTGCGAAAACCGCAAGCAGACCCTGCTGTTCTCCGCCACCACCGGCGGCGCAGCCCTGCGCGACATCATCGGCAAGGTCCTCAAAGACCCTGAGCACCTGATGCTCAACAGTGTCTCGCAGCTCGCCGAAGGCACCCGCCAGCAGATCATCACCGCTGACCACGACCAGCACAAAGAGCAGATCGTGCAGTGGCTGCTGGCCAACGAGACCTACCAGAAGGCAATCATCTTCACCAACACCCGTGCCCTGGCCGACCGCATCTACGGTCATCTGGTGGCCAAGGAAGTGAAGGCCTTCGTACTGCACGGCGAGAAGGACCAGAAGGACCGCAAGCTGGCCATCGACCGCTTCAAGGAAGGCGGCTCCAAGGTGCTGGTGGCCACTGACGTGGCGGCGCGCGGCCTGGACATCGACGGGCTGGACCTGGTGATCAACTTCGACATGCCACGCAGCGGCGACGAGTACGTGCACCGTATCGGCCGTACCGGCCGTGCCGGTGGCGAAGGCCTGGCGATCTCGCTGATTACCCACAACGACTGGAACCTGATGTCGAGCATCGAACGCTACCTCAAGCAGCAGTTCGAGCGCCGTGTCATCAAGGAGGTCAAGGGTACCTACAGCGGGCCGAAGAAGGTCAAGGCCTCGGGCAAGGCGGTTGGCACCAAGAAGAAAAAGACCGACAAAAAGCCCGGCGACAAGAAGGGCGCCGCCAAGCGCAAACCGACCGCCAAGCCGAAGGCCAACGCGCCATTGGCCAGCTCCGATGGCCTGGCGCCGCTGAAGAAGCGCAAGCCAGCGGCTGAGTAAGCGCTTTTTGTTGCAAGCCCGCCACTGCAAGGGTGGCGGGTGATTTCGCGCTTTCCCCAAGCGTGCGTAGCCCATTTCCCAAACTGCTCCTCGGCCCAGGCATTTTGCTGCCTGGCTTCCAGACTCCCTCTGGCATGTTTTCGCTGGTAGGAGTAGCGTATGTACAACTGTAAATACGAAAGCTCCATGCGTTTTGAATGGGACGAGGAAAAGAACCAGCTGAACATCCGCAAGCACGGTATCGACTTCAACGAAGTGCCCGACATGTTCCGGCACCCGATGCTGGTGCTCAAGGATGAGCGATTCGACTACCTGGAACCACGCTGGATCAGCATGGGCTGGATCAACGCCTGGGTCAGCGTGGTCGCCTACACCGAACGGCAAGGGGATGTGATCCGAGTCATCTCCGCCAGAAGAGCCACCCGACGCGAGGAAATGCGCTATGTCGAAACCATCCATAAACAGTGATGAACACTCTGGTCGCGGGCCGATCGACACCTCGGACATCCCCGAGCTGGGCGACGATTTCTTCCGCCAGGCCGAGCTTCGCTTACCTGCCAAGCAAACCGTGACCATTCGCCTCGACGCTGACGTGCTGGCCTGGTTCAAGGAGCAAGGCAGCGGCTACCAGACCCGAATCAACCAGTTGCTGCGCCAATACATGCTGGCCCAGCAGCGCCGCTGAAACAGGCGCTGCTCAGGTCTTTTTCTCGGCTTCTTTCAATTCCTTGATCCGCTTGTCGATCAGTTGGCACTTGTCCGGCAAGTCCTTGCTCGCCGTGCCGAGCTCCATGCCTTGCAGCTCGTCGTTTATCTCTTTGGCTTTCTGCGGATTCTGCTCGGTCAGCCGGGCGACCAGCCCGGCCAGTTCCTCGCGTTTGTGCGTGGCTTCTTCTGGCGTGCAGGCCCAGGCGGGCAAGGCGCACATCAGACTGGCAAGCATTGCGGCGCGGTAGAGGGTTTTCATCATCTTGGCCTCTGGTGGTCCTGCTACGTGTGAGGGGCGGGGCAATTTGAAAGTTCAGATTGCCTGGGATGCCATCGGCAGCTTGCCGATCTGAACGGCGGGCGGCTTCTGTCGGTCCCACCTTGTGTAACCCATCCGTTCATTGCAGGAGGCCATTCCATGAGCCGCTACGACTGGGACCTGATCGAGCGCTTGCTGCACGAGGTGCAGAACGGCGCCGGTCATAGCTTCACGCCACGCCCCTATGCCGAACAGCACGCCGCAGCGCTGGCTGCAAATGGCCAGGCACCGGGCGACCTGGACCATCTGAAAACCCGCGCCTGCGAGTATGAAAAGCTTCTGTTCGAACGTGGCTTCATCGCCAGCCGGCCTGAAGAAGACGGCGGCAATGGCGAGAACTTCGTGCTGACCGAGCGTGGCTCACGCCTGCTCAGCTTGATCGACAGCAGCATCCCGGGTTTCGGCCATCCGCGCGAAGTCCTTGACCGGCAGGAAGATGCGCTGGACGAAAACACCTTCGACCAGGTCTCGGCAAACGCGCAGATCGCTTGAGGTCGTTTTGAGGCTGGCAAGTGGCGGGCTGAACGGCTGATAATCGCCGTTCGTCTGCCACTGCCGAGCCCTTGATCATGTCTGTAGAAACCCAGTTGGCCCGCTTATGAGCGAGGTCCGCAAGAACCCTGACGCCTTTGCCCTGCAGGTGATGCTGGGGCTGTGCCTGATCTGGGGCTGCCAGCAGGTGCTGATCAAATCCGCTGCCGTCGACATTGCCCCGGTGATGCAGGCAGCGTTCCGTAACGGCATCGCCGCCGTGCTGGTAGGGCTGCTGATCTGCTTCAAAGGGGGCTGGGGTCAGGTGGGTATCACCTGGCGTGCCGGGGTGCTGGCCGGTGCGCTGTTCGGGCTGGAGTTTCTGTTCATTGCCGAGGGGCTGAAGCTGACCTCGGCGGCGCACATGTCGGTATTCCTCTACACCGCGCCGATCTTCACCGCCCTGGGGCTGCATTTCATGATGCCCAGCGAGCGGCTGCGCCTGTTGCAGTGGCTGGGCATCCTGCTGGCGTTTGCCGGCATCGCCCTGGCATTCGCCGGAGGCGTCTCGTTCGAGCAGCTCGATGGGCGCATGTTGCTGGGTGACGCCCTGGCCATCCTGGGCGGCTTGGCCTGGGGCGCGACCACGGTGGTGGTGCGCTGTTCGCGGTTGTCCGAGGCGCCGGCGACCCTGACGCTGTTCTACCAGCTGGCGGTGGGTTTCGCCGGGCTGCTGATGATGGCCCTGGTGAGCGGGCAGATCGCTGATTTCGCGCTGACCCCGCTGGCGGTTGGCAGCGTGCTGTTCCAGGGCATCGTGGTGTCGTTCATCAGCTACCTGACCTGGTTCTGGTTGCTGCGCAAGTACCTGGCTTCGAACCTGGCGGTGTTCTCCTTCATCACGCCGCTGTTCGGGGTGACCTTTGGCGTCGTGTTGCTGGACGAACCGCTGAGCTTGAACTTCGTGGCCGGCGCGGTTCTGGTGCTGGTGGGGGTGATCATGGTCAGTGCCGAGGCTTGGGTGCGGCGGCAACTGCGCAGGGTCGTGGGGTAGCTGGCGAGCGACAGGGGCGCCAGGCTCAACCCATCTGGCGCAGGCCGGTGCATGACGCGGATCGTGGCACGGCCCCCGTCAGCACCAGTACCCCGGCCAGCCCCAGCCCCGTAGCCGCCATCATCAGCGCCGGCTGCAAGCCACCACTGAAGTGGCTGCTCAAGGCCGCCAGCAGCGGCCCGCTCAGTTGCCCCAAGGCAAAGCACGCGGTCAGCAGCCCGGCATTGCGCTGGGTCGCATGGGGCGCCAGTTCCCGCGAGCGCTGCATCACCAGTTGCATGCAGGCCAGGAACGGCCCACCGCAGAGCACTACCCCCAGGCCCAGCCCGATGCCGCCGCCCTGCAGGCAGGCCAGCACACCCAGGCCTTGCAGCCAGAGCGTGGCGGTCAGCCACGCCGAGGTGCGCCCTGGGCGGCGCAGGCTGACGACCACCACGCCCAGCGCCGCCGACAGACCGAATGCCGGCCAGAACAGATCGGCCATCCACTGCCCTTGGAACTGCTGGTTGGCCATCTGTGACAGGAAGGTGGCTGGCAAGATATAGCCGATGCCGTACAGCCCATACACCAGGCCCAAGCGGCCGATACCCTTGCCCTGTGTCGGGCCACTGTTGCTGGTGGCCGCGACGGGCGCTGGCTCCAGGGCCTGTGGCAACCAGCGCAGCACGGCCAACAGCATCACCAGCGCCGCCGCCGCGTAGATCAGCCACAGCGCCGCCGAGCCAAGCCCCAGCAGGTGCGCGCCGAGTGCCAGCAGGCCGGTGACGGCGATTCCGACACCGGGCCCGGCGAACACCAGGGCACCGAGGCGCTGTCGGCCATGGGCGTTGGCCAGTTGCTGGCTGAGGCTGGTGATCATCACCAATACCCAGGCACTGGCCACGCCCGTGCCGAAGCGCAGCAGCAGATGGCTCCAGAAACCGTCGGCGGCCGCTGAGGCGAGGGTGAGCAGCACGCAGAGCCACAGGCCGCCGTGCAGGCGCAGACGCACCTGGGCCGGCTGGCGGGCGAACATGCCGTCCACCGCACCGAGGAAGTAGCCCAGGTAGTTGGCGGCAGCCACCAGGCCACCTGCCGTCAGGTCGAACTGGCCCTCGGCGATCAGGCGGGGCAGTTGCGGGGTGAGGGCGAAACGGCCGATGCCCATGGCCATCATCAGGGCCACGGCGCTGGCCAGCAGTTGCACGAAGGGCGACATGGAGGCGTCTCCTGCTCGAAGGGTTGCGATGGATGGCAGGGTAGGGCGGATTGACTTTCAATAAAATTGAATAATGATGATTAAGTTGTTCTGTTTTGGAGAAAGATATGGAGTTCAGCCAACTGCGTATCTTCCTGGCCGTGGCCGAGGAAGGTTCGATCACCCGCGCGGCCGAGCGCCTGCACCGTGTACCGTCGAATCTGTCGACGCGTTTGCGCCAACTCGAGGAGCAGTTGGGCGTGGAGCTGTTCCTGCGTGAGCGTCAGCGCCTGCAACTGTCGCCTGCGGGCAAGGTACTGCTGGATTACGCCAACCGCCTGTCGGCCCTGCGTGACGAAGCGATGGCCGCCGTGCAAGGCGGTCAGCCGGCCGGTGATTTCGTGCTGGGTACCATGTACAGCACGGCGGCGATCCATTTGCCGGCGCTGCTGGCGCGCTATCACCAGGCCTACCCCGCAGTGAACCTGCAGGTCCAGGCAGGCCCCAGTGGCGATTTGCTGGAGGGGCTGCTCAGCCATCGGCTCGATGCCGCGCTGGTGGATGGGCCACCAAGCCTGGCCGGGTTGGATGGCGTGCCCTTGTGTGAGGAAGAGCTGGTACTGATCACCAGCCCCGAGCATCCACCGGTCAGCAGCGCCCGGGATGTGGCTGGCAGGGCGGTGTTCACCTTCCGCCAGGGTTGCTCCTACCGTATGCGCCTGGAGGCCTGGTACGCCCATGCCCACACGCCCATGGGGCGAGTGATGGAGATCGAGTCGTACCAGAGCATGCTGGCCTGTGTGATCGCTGGCGCCGGGGTGGCGCTGATGGCGCAATCGATGCTCGACAGCCTGCCGGGGCGTGACCGGGTGCGTGCCCATCGCTTGCAAACGCCATTCGATCAGGCGGTCACCTGGTTGATGTGGCGCCAGGGCATGCGCGGGGCCAATCTGCAGGCGTGGATCGAATTGCAACAAAGCGAAACGATTGACCGACCGTCGGAAGCTGTCGCCTGCGCTTGATCCGGGTCAAAATCGCCCATATCTGTAAGAACAGGCGCATGCGCAATGCAGGACATCGGACTATGATCTGTATGACGCATCGCAGGATTGATTGACCGTGAGGCTGAACCCGTCAAGGGGGCATTTATGAACGAACGCATGTATAACTGGCTCCACGACCTAGCCGTCGCCCTGGGCTTGCTCCCGCCACCTCTACAGCCGGTGCCGATCCCTACCGACGAAGAACAGCGCAAGCGCCAGCCGCGTCGTCGCTGATACACCAGGCAAAAGGCCGCCGCATCGACAAGATGCGGCGGCCTTTTGCATTGAGGGTGCAGCTAATCGCGGGGCAAGCCCGCTCCCACGGGGGTTGGCGTCAGGCCAGGTTGACCGCCGCAGCCGGCTTACGCGACGCCAGGCTGACCACCACGAAGCTCACCAGGCCGATCGCCAGGCTGTAGTAGATCGGCGAGTTGGCATCCAGGCCATCCTTGAACATGAAGAACAGCGCGGTGACAAAGCCCAGCGACATGCTGGCGATGGCCCCGGCGGTGGTTGCGCGCTTCCAGAAGATCGCCCCCATCAGCGGGATCAGCATGCCGCCCACCAGCAGGTTGTAGGCCAGGGTCAGGGCGCTGATCACATCGTTCACCGCCAGGGCGATGCCCAGGACCACCAGGCCGGTCAGCAGGGTGAACAGGCGGTTGATGCCCAGGCTCGACTGCTTGCCGCCGCGCAGCTTGGGCAGCAGGTCTTCGGTCAGGGTGGTCGAGGCGGCCAGCAGGCCGGCACTGGCGGTGGACATCATCGCGGCCAGGGCGGCGGCCATCAGCAGGCCACGGACACCTTCAGGCAACTGGCCCTTGATCATCTCGGCAAAGGCATTGTTCGGGTTGGCCAGGTCTGGCATCAGCACGTGGGCGGACATGCCGATCAAGGCGCAGGCCAGGCCGTACAGTACGCAGTAGACACCCGCGGTGGTGCCGGCGCGCTGGCAGACTTTCTCGTCACGGGCGGTGAACACCCGCTGCCAGATGTCCTGGCCGATCAGGATGCCGAAGAAGTAGATCAGGAAGTAGGTGATGATGGTGTCCCAGCCGATGGTGGTCCAGCTGAAGCTGGCCGCCGGCAGCTTGGCCACCAGGGCGTCCCAGCCACCGGCCTTGTACAGGCACACCGGCAGCAGGATGAACATCAGGCCCACGGTCTTGATCACGAACTGGACGATGTCGGTCAGGGTCAGCGACCACATGCCACCGATGGTCGAGTACACCACCACCACGCCACCGCCGAACAGCAGTGCCATCCAGAACGGCACGTCGAGCAGTACCTGCAGCACGGTGCCCATGGCCAGGGTCGAGGTCACGCCGATCATCAGCGCATAGGCCAGCATGATCGCTGCACTGGCCTGGCGGGCCATGGGGTTGTAGCGGCGCTCCAGCACCTGGGTAACGGTGAAGATCTTCAGGCGCAGCAGCGGTTTGGCGAGGAACAGGTTCAGCGCGATGATGCCCAGGCCCAGCGCGGCGCACAGCCAGAAACCGGAGATGCCATGCACGTAACCCAGGCGCACGGTACCGACGGTGGAGGCGCCACCGAGCACGGTGGTGGCCATGGTGCCCATGTACAGGGTCGGGCCGAGGTTGCGCCCGGCCACCAGGTAATCTTCGTGGGTCTTCGCACGTCGCATGCCGTACCAGCCAAGCGCGAGCATGCCGGCGGCATAGATCAGTACAACGATGATGTCCAAGGCCATTGGGGGTCTCCCGATTATCTTTATTATGGCGAGATCGGCCGTCCGGGCGGGTTCACGCGCCCGGCGGTCCTGTGATGTGTTGGCGGGCCTCTATGGCCCTCCCGAATGGCTCCTGCCGGGGGTGTTGGCTGTTGTGGGGGGGGGGGGGGGGGGGGGGGGGGGGGGGGGGGGGGGGGGGGGGGGGGGGGGGGGGAGGGGAAAGAGAGAACAGAAGGAGAACAACAATAGCAC
>NZ_JBMOWQ010000120.1:0-3966 GCF_049310485.1 Pseudomonas sp. GZD-209 | reverse complement strand
TGTTTTTTTTTTTTTTTTTTTTGTTTTTTTTTTTTTTCCCCCCCCCCCCCCCCCCCCCCCCCCCCCCCCCCCCCCCCCCCCCCCCCCGCTCCCACAAACCTTCATTCCAATCAGCGGCGTACCACCCCTGGCAGCACGCAGAGCATTTCGAACAACAGGTTGGCGCCCAGCAGCGAGGTGTTGCCGGTGGTGTCGTAA
The DNA here is from genome assembly GCF_049310485.1 of Pseudomonas sp. GZD-209. Classification (NCBI taxonomy): domain Bacteria; kingdom Pseudomonadati; phylum Pseudomonadota; class Gammaproteobacteria; order Pseudomonadales; family Pseudomonadaceae; genus Pseudomonas; species Pseudomonas sp. GZD-209. The sequence goes on along the minus strand of NZ_JBMOWQ010000120.1, from coordinate 3,768 downwards.
GGTGGGGAGACCTCGACCAGGTCACAGCCGATCAGGTCCAGGCCGTGGCAGCCGCGGATGATCTCCATCGCCTGGATGGTGGTCAAGCCGCCGATTTCCGGAGTGCCGGTACCAGGAGCCCAGGCCGGGTCGATGCCGTCGATGTCGAAGGACAGGTAGACCGGGCCACCACCGACTTTCTCACGCACTTCGGCCATCAGCGGTTCCAGCGACTTGTGCCAGCACTCTTCGGCCTGGACTACGCGAAAGCCCTGGCGACGGCTCCAGTTGAAGTCGTCGGCGGTGTAGCCCTGGGCGCGCAGGCCGATCTGCACCACGCGGTCGCAATCAAGCAGGCCTTCTTCCACGGCGCGGCGGAAGGTGGTGCCGTGGGCGATCTTCTCGCCGAACATGTGGTCGTTGACGTCGGCGTGGGCGTCGATGTGCACCAGGCCGATCTTGCCGTGCTTCTTGTGCAGCGCGCGCAGGATCGGCAGGGTGATGGTGTGGTCGCCGCCCAGGGTCAGCGGGATGACATTGTGCTCGACGATCTCGTCGTAGGCTTCTTCGATGATGCGCACGGCGTCGAGCAGGTTGAAGGTGTTGATCGCCACGTCACCGATGTCGGCGACCGACAGCGAGTCGAACGGAGCGGCGCCGGTGGCCATGTTGTACGGGCGGATCATCACCGACTCGGCGCGGATCTGCCGTGGGCCGAAGCGGGTGCCCGAGCGCAGCGAGGTACCGATGTCCAGGGGCACGCCGATGAAGGCGGCGTCCAGGCCTTGGGCGCTTTGCAGGTGGGGCAGGCGAAGCATGGTGGCGATGCCGCCGAAACGCGGCATTTCGTTGCCGCCCAGTGGTTGGTGGAGAGTCTTGTCCACGGTGGGCCTCATCAGTCGGTCGATTGTTATGTTTGTTCGAACCTGTGCCGCCGCGCGCCTCGAAGAACGATAGGGGCCGGCGGGCAGGGACATTTCGCCGCAGTCTGCGCAAGGTAGTGCGGCGGAAGAATCGCTACCGACAAATACTTACTTCAGGAATTTCTGAACTATCCGCCTGAAGGCGCGTTAGACTCTGGCGATTTCCAGCCCGCGGAACCCACGCCCCATGGCCTCATCGCTGCCCGACCTGAAACTGCTGCGCATCTTCGCCAGCGTGGTGCGCCACCAGGGGTTCGCCAACGCCCAGCGCGACCTCAACCTGTCGACGTCGGCCATCAGCACCTACATGAGCCAGTTGGAGGGCGCCCTGGGTATCGTCCTCTGCCACCGTGGCCGTGGTGGTTTCAGCCTGACCAGCAAGGGCGAGCTGTTCCATCAGGAGACCCTGCGCCTGCTCGGCGAACTGGATGGTTTCGAGCAGTACGCGGCGGCGCTCAAGGGCGAACTGCGCGGCACTCTCAACCTCGGGGTGATCGACTCCACGGTGGGTGATCGCGCCCTGCCGCTGGCCGAGGCCATCGGTGCCTACAGCCAGGAGCACCCGGGGGTGCACTTGCACCTGTCGGTCTCCAGCCCCTACGAATTGCAGCTGGGCGTGCAGGACAACCGCCTGGACCTGGCCATCGGCGCCTTCTCTTCGCGCATGAGCGGCCTGGTGTACCAGCCGCTGTACCGCGAGCAGCACTGGCTGTACTGCAGCAGCCGCCACTCGCTGTTCGCCGAGCGGCGCATCCCGGAGCCGGTGATCACCCAGCAGCGCATGGTCGGGCGCGGTTACTGGAGCCAGGCCGAGCTGGCCCGCCACGGCTTCAAACACAGCGCGGCGACGGTGGAGAGCATGGAGGCGCAACTGATCCTGATTCTCTCCGGCGCCTACATCGGCTACCTGCCCGAGCACTACGCCCAGGCCTGGGTCGACAAGGGCGACTTGCGGGTATTGTCGCCGGCCACCTTCGGTTACCAGGCGCCGTTTTCGCTGATCATCCGCCGCGGCCGCAGCCGGGAACCCTTGATCCAGACGTTCCGCGACCTGCTCAAGAGCCAGCTCAACGTTGGCTGAACAATGTCGTTTTCAGCTCATTCCGTCAGGTCGGTAAAAATTCCTGCAAAACTTGACCACTGACGTGATGGCCTTCTGCTAAACATCTACTTGCTTTGATGAATTTCCCACTCATCTGGATAAGCAAGGGATCGCCAACGATGCGCATGAATTTGCCCGTCACCGAACACGAAAGAACCTTTCCCAACCACCAGCGGCTGATTTCCACCACCGACCTCAACAGCCGCATCACCTACTGCAACGACGCTTTCGTGGCCATCAGCGGTTTCACCTACGACGAACTCGTCGGCCAGACACACAACCTGGTGCGTCACCCGGACATGCCGCCGTCAGTCTTTGGCCATATGTGGGACACCATCAAGCAAGGCAAGCCCTGGATGGGGGTGGTCAAGAACCGCGCCAAGAACGGCGATTTCTACTGGGTCAGCGCCTATGTCACAGCGGTGTACGAGAACGGCCGCATCAGCGGCTACGAGTCGGTGCGTTCGGTGCCCACCCGCGAGCAGATCCGCCGTGCCGAAGCGCTCTACGCGCGCCTGCGCGCCGGTCGCTCGCCGGTGGCGTTGGCCGCGCGCCTGGGCCATGGCATCGGTCACGGCTGGCCGTTGATCGGTGCCGGGCTGATATCGGCCGCCGGCTATCTGTGGTTGCCCCAGTACGCCGCACTGGGGGTGCTGATGGCCAGCCTGCTGGCGGCCTGGTACCTGGTCGAGCACCGGCAGAACCAGGCCATCCGCCGTACCCTGCAGGAGCATCCCAAAGCGTTCACCAGCCCGCTGGTGGCCCTGACCTACAGCGACAACCCCGGCCTGCAGGGCCAGCTCGACCTGGCGATCCTCAGTGAAGAGGCACGTCTGCAGACCGCGCTGACCCGCCTGGTGGACGCCGGGGTCGGGGTCAAGTCGCGGGCCGCGCAGTCCGCGGACCTGTCCGACGCCCAGGCGCAGATGCTCGACCGCCAGCGCAGCGAAACCGATCAGTCGGCCACCGCCATCGCGCAGATGGCGGCGACCATCCAGCAGGTCACCCACAACGTGCAGAGCACCGCCCATGCCGCCAGCGACGCCGACCAGCTGGCCCAGCAGGGCAGCGACCTGGCCCAGCAGAGCCTGCGCGCGATGGGCAGCATGAGCGAGGCGGTGAGCGATATCGGCCAGGCGGTCAATGCCTTGGCCGAGCAGACCCAATCGATCGGCAGCGTGGTGGACGTGATCACCTCTATTGCCGAGCAGACCAATCTGCTGGCGCTCAACGCCGCGATCGAAGCCGCCCGTGCCGGTGAACAGGGCAGGGGCTTTGCCGTGGTCGCCGACGAGGTCCGCTCGCTGGCCCAGCGTACCCGCGCCTCCACCGAGGAGATCCACCACATCATCGCCGGCCTGCGCACTGGCGCCGACCGTGCGGTGGCCAGTGCCAGCCGCGGCCAGCAGATCTCCAGCGACAGCGTGCACAGTGTCGAGGCGGTGCAGGAAGCGTTGTCCGGCATCGCCCAGGCGGTCAGCCGCATCACCGGCATGAGCCAGCAGATGGCCACGGCGTCCGAGCAGCAGAGCCACGTGGCCGAAGACATCAACCAGCAGATCGTGCGCATTGCCCAGCTGTGCGATGAAAGTGCCGGGCAGGCCAGGCAGGGGGCCGAGATCAGCCAGGACCTGGAGCGCATGGCGGAGTACCTGCATAGCCTGGCGGAGCGGTTCAACCGGTAGTGGCTGGCTGTCGGGCCAATCGCGGGGCAAGCCCGCTCCCACGAGTGAGCCCTCGTGGGAGCGGGCTTGCCCCGCGATT
>NZ_JBMOWQ010000119.1:0-21815 GCF_049310485.1 Pseudomonas sp. GZD-209 | reverse complement strand
ACCCCCGTCTCTTCGTTGTTGTTTTTGTGCCGTTTCTCCCCCCCCCCGCGATTGGCCCGTAGTCACACAACCAACCTGTGGCAAACTGCGCGCCCCAAGGAGCCCGCCATGCCCAGACCCCATTGCGATCGCTGCCAGCGCCCGCTCGCCCACTGCCTCTGCCCGCTGATTCCAAGCCTCGACAGCCGTACCCGCGTGGTCGTGCTGCAGCATCCCAGCGAAACGTCGCATGCGCTGAATACCGCGCGCCTGGCAGCCCTCGGGCTGATCAATGCCGAGCTGCGGGTGGGGGAGGTATTCGATGACCTCGAAGCGTTGCTGGCTACACCGGGGTATCGGCCGGTGCTGCTGTTCCCCGGTGACGGTGCCGAGGTTCTGTGCAGCTATGGTGAAGGCTGCGATCTGCCGCTGCTGTTGATCGTCCCCGACGGCACCTGGCGCAAGGCGCGCAAGATGCTCTACCTGAACCCGCTGCTGGAGGGGCTGCCGCGGGTGACGCTCGGGCAGGTTGCGCCCTCACGCTATCGGCTGCGCAAGGCGCCGGAACCGGGAGCGTTGTCGACCATCGAGGCGGTGGTGCAGGCGTTGAATGTGCTGGAGGGGGCGGGTCGGTTCGATCCAGTGTTGCGACCTTTCGAGGCCCTGATCGAGGGGCAGATCAGGGCGATGGGGATGGACACATTCGAGCGTAATCACAACCTGGGATCAGACTAGTTCGAGTTTGATGTCTCGATTGGGCCGCATCGACTTTGGTGCGTGCTTGAAATCCCTTGAAACCACACGGGGCATGCCCAGCCGACCCGATGCGCTAAGGTTGCCCTCCAGTGAAATGCCAGGAGGGTGATGCCATGGGTTCCAAAGTCATATTTTCACAACGCCTCATCGCCGAAGCCAACGCCAGGCTGTGCGAGAGGCGCTCCAGGAGGTGGCCAGAGCGGGAGCGTCGGTGGCCATGGGCCGTGGAGGACATCCTTTACAACACGCGCCACAGCCGGGAAGACATCAGGGCGGCACTTGAGGCGGCGATGAGAAGGTTGAATCAGGATTGAGTAGAAATGGCGAAGGATCGCTACAACTTCATCTATACGGACCTGGTGGAAAACGATGCCGATCTTCTGGGAATGATCGCCTACGCCTTATACAAACGGCAGAAAATCGAATTCATCCAGGGCTGGCGGGAGCGGCTGGGCAATGATCCCGGCGAGGCAGACCTTGCGCATTTTCACGCGATCAGCAACTCCCGCTTCCAGCAGGAAACGTACCGGAGCCAGGCCGGCAAGTTGGCCGAGGATTTCCTCAACACCTCACTCGAGGGGCAGGCGCAAGAGTTGGAGCATCGGCTGGCGGGGCAGGCAAACGAGGAAATCAGGCGCTACAAGCCGAACTACTGGACGGGCGTTTCACAGGGCGTGGTTGCCTCGGTGATCTCGGTACTGCTGTTGGGGTTGCTGGTGATGTTCACCTGGAGCTTGAACCAGGGGCCACGGCAAGTCATCGAGCAGGTCTTCAATGTCAGGATCATCGATCTACAGTCTCCACCCAACGGCTTACTGGCTGATCCCATGCCCATGTAGGTCGCACGTTTCGATCAGCGTTCGCGCAACGCTTCGGTCCGTGCCTTCAACACCGGCTTCAACAGGTAGTCCAGCACACTCTTCTGCCCGGTGATGATATCCACCGTGGCCACCATTCCCGGGATGATCAGCAACGGCTTGTTATCCCCACCCAGGTGGTTCTTGTCGGTGCGTACCTGGATCAGGTAGAACGCGTTGCCCTTGTCATCGGTGACGGTGTCCGCACCGATCAGCTCCAGCTTGGCCTTGAGCCCGCCGTAGATGGTGTAGTCATAGGCACTGAACTTGACCATCGCCGTCTGCCCCGGGTGCAGGAACGCCACGTCCTGTGGCCTTACCTTGGCCTCGATCAGCAGGTTGTCCTCGATCGGCACGATCTCTACCAGATCGCTGCCGGGCTGTACCACGCCGCCGATGGTGTTGACCTTGAGCAGCTTGACGATGCCGTGCACCGGCGACACCACGGTGGTGCGGTTGACCCGGTCGTCGATGGCGATGCTGGTGGCGGTGATCTTCGAAAGCTCGGTGCGTTTGTCGTTGAGCTCCTTGGCCGCCTCGGAGCGGAAGGTGGCGTCGGACTCCTGAATCTTGCTGCGGATCTCGGCCACGGCCGCTTCGGCGCGGGGGATCGCCAGGCTGGTGGCATTGAGCTGGCCTCGGGCTTCGACGGTGCGCTGCTTGAGGCGCAGGATTTCCACCGGCGAGATGGCGCCCTTGCTGACCAGCGGCGCCGACATGTCCAGTTCCTGTTGCAGCAGGCCCAGCGCCGAGCGGTATTGGTCGACCTTGGAGCGGAATTCAGCGAGCTCCTGGGTCTTCTGCCGCAGTTGTTCGTTGAGGGTCTGCTTCTCGCTGGCCAGGCGACGCTGACGTGAGTCGTACAGGGCCGCTTCGTCCTCGGCTACTTGCGGGGCTTTGTCGCGGACATCCTGCGACAGCACGAAAGGGCGGCCTTCAGCTTCGGCCGACAAGCGCTCGACCTGGGCGGTGAGGGCGTAGCGGTCGGCTTCGCTTTCGCCCTTGTTCGACTTGAACCGAGTGTCGTCCAGGCGCAGCAGGGTGGCGCCCTTGTCGACCATCTGGCCTTCGCGCACGAAGAGCTCGGTGACAATGCCGCCTTCGAGGTTCTGCACCACCTGCACCTTGCTCGACGGGATGGCCTTGCCTTCGCCGACCGTGACCTCGTCGAGCACGGCGAAATTGGCCCAGACCAGGGCCACCAGCAGCAGGATTGCGGCCAGCCACACGGTCAGGCGCGACAGGCTGGGTGAATCCTGCAGGGTGGCGCCGGCGAGCTCTGGCAGGTAATCGCGCTCAGCGTGCTTTTCGGTGCCTTGGAGGTAGCTGCGTACGCTGTGGAAAATGGACATGGGCTACCTCGCCAGCGAGTGGGTCGTGGGAGCGGGCTTGCCCCGCGATTGCGTCACTTGCGTCAATGCACTGCTCAAGCCTGGCCCCATCGCGGGGCAAGATCGCTCCCACGACGTTCCAGGGTGAATCGGAGGTTGCTTACAGCGCCGAACCGATACGGCCCTTGCGCAGTGCATCGATCACCGCATCTTTCGGCCCGTCGGCGACGATCTTGCCGTTGTCCAGCACCAGCAGCCGGTCCACCAGGCTGAGCATCGAGGTGCGGTGCGTGACCAACAGCAGTGTCTTGCCCGGTACCCAGTTCGCCAGGCGCTGGCGCAGTTGTTCCTCACTGCTGTTGTCCATGTGGCTGGTGGGTTCGTCGAGGATCAGGATCGGTGGTTCCAGCAACAGTGCCCGGGCCAGCAGCACGGCCTGGCGCTGGCCACCGGAGAGCAGTTGACCGCGCTCGCCCACCGGGCGCTCGAAACCTTGCGGGTGCTGCCGGGCGAGGTCACTGACGCCGGTCAGCTCGGCCACTTCGAGCATGCGTGCATCGCTGACATGCCGCGCACCGAGGGTGAGATTGTCGCGCAGGCTGCCGGCCAGCAGCGGCAGATCATGGGCGACGTAGCCGATCTGGTTGCGCAGGTCGGCAATGTCCAGTTGGCGCAGGTCGAGGTTGTCCAGCAGTACCTGGCCCTCGTCGGGGTGATGGAAGCCCATCAGCAGCCGCGCCAGGGTGCTCTTGCCCGAGCCGCTGCGGCCAATGATGCCGATGCGCTCGCCCGCTTTGAGGGTGAAGCTCACGTCGTTCAGGGCTGGGGCAGCCTGGCCTGGGTAGCGGAAGGTGACGTGGCTGATGCTCACGCCGCCGTGCAGTGTGGTGTGTTCGAGCGCCAGCCGGTCCGCCTGGCGCTCCTGCGGCAGGCTCATCAGCGCATCGGTGCTTTGCATGGTCAACTGCGCCTGCTGGTAGCGGGTGATCAACCCGGCAATCTGGCCCAGTGGGGCAAGCACGCGACTGCCCAGCATGTAGCTGGCAACCAGGGCGCCCACGCTGAGGTTGCCAGCGATGATGCTGTATACGCCAGCGACTATGGTGGCCATGCCGCAGAACTGCTGGATGAACAGCGTACCGTTGGTGGCCAGTGACGACAGGTTGCGTGCGTGGGCGTCGAGGCGGGTGATGGCGCCGTTGGTGTGCTCCCACTGGTACTGGCGCTCGCTTTCGGCGCCGCAGGCCTTGAGAGTTTCCAGGCCGCCGAGGGTTTCGATCAGCAGGGCCTGGCGCACGGCGCCAAGGCTCAGGCTCTTTTGCACGGTGTCGCGCAGGCGCGCCTGGATGAACAGCGCCAGGCCCATGGCCACCGGGAAAGCGATCAGCGGGATCAGTACCAGCCAGCCGCCAAGCAGGCCGATCACTACCAGCATCAACGCGACGAAGGGCAGGTCGATGATGCTGGTCAGCGTCACGGCGGTGAGGAATTCGCGCAGGCCCTGGAAGTCATGGATGCTCTGGGCGAAACCACCGATGGTGGCCGGGCGGGCTTTCATGCTCATGCCGGTGATGCGTTCGAACAAGGTGGCGGACAGGATCAGGTCGGTCTTCTTGCCGGCCTGGTCCAGCAGGTGGGCGCGGACCATGCGCAGCACCAGCTCGAAGGCGGTGCCGATGAACAGGCCGGCGACCAGTACCCACAAGGTCGACAGCGCCTGGTTGGGGACCACGCGGTCGTAGGTCTGCATGACGAACAGCGGCACCATCAACCCCAGCAGGTTGATCAGCAGGCTCGCCAGCAGCGCGTCGCCGTACAGCCAGCGGGAATGGCGCAAGGTGTCGCGGAACCAGGCGTTGACCCGCGGAATCAGCGGCGCGCGTACGTCTTCCAGGGTGTGGCGGGGGCGGGCGAACAGGGCCTGGCCGCTGTAGGCTTCGGCCAGTGCCTCGCGCTCGACCCATTGTTCACCGCCTTCGGCCTCGCACGGCAGCAGCAAGGCCCGGCCGTCGTCCCCCCAACGTTGCAACACGGCGCTGCGGCCTTCGTTGAGGATCAACAGCACGGGCAGGTTGAGCGGCGAGATGGCGTCCAGCGTGCGCTGCAGCACCCGCGCCTGTAACCCGGCACGGGCGGCGGCGCGCGGCAGCAGCGCCAAGCCCAGGCGCTGCTCGCCCAGCGGCAGGCCGCTGCACAGGCTGGCGCGGCTGGCCGGGCAGCCATGCAGCTTGCACAGGATCAGCAAGCCATCGAGCAACGGATCATCCACATCCAGGCGCGGTTGGGTGCTTTGCATGCTGGTCACGATGGCCTACTCCTGCCGCGGTGGACGCATAAAGATCCCTGCTTTTTGAGGCCTAGCGCATGTCGGGCAGCCTGGCCTCGTTACGCACTTCGCTCTTGGCGATGGCTTCCGGCGGCAGCGAGATGCGTTGTTTGCCCAGCAGCTCACCCATGGTCGCCAGTACCCGGTACATCGAGAACTCCTCGGTGTAACGCACCTCGGTGTAGCGGCGGTTGGCGTTGTACAGCTCGTTTTCGCTGTCGAGCAGATCGAGCAGGGTGCGTTGGCCGAGGCCGAACTGGTCCTGGTAGGCGGCGCGCACGCGCTGGGTGGTTTCGGCGTATTCACGTGCGGTGGGGGTCTGCTTGCGCGCGTTGTTCATGGCGTTCCAGGCCAGGCCGAGGTTTTCGTTGAGCTCGCGCAGGGCGTTGTTGCGGATGTCCATGGCCTGGTTGATCTTGTGGGCGTCGGACTGCAGGCGAGCCTTGTCACTGCCCCCGCGGAAGAGGTTGTAGCTGAGCTCGACGCCAGCCTGCCAGTCGTTGTTGTCATGGCCCTTCTGGCCTGCGGTGTTGTTGTTGGCGCCGGTGGCCAGTACTGCGTCCAGACGCGGATAGAAGGGCGACTTGGCCACTTCGTACTGTTGCTCGGCGGACTTGATGTCCGCTTGTGCCGACTTGAGGTAGGGGTTGTTCTCGAGCATGCCCTGGCGGGCATCCTGCAGGGTGCCTGGCACTTCACCCTTGATCGTGACCGGCGTTTCCAGCTCGTCGGGCACGCGCCCGACCACGCTGTAGAAGTTGGTTTCGGCGTCTGCCAGATCGACTTCGGCGGTGTCCAGGTTGTTCTCGGCCAGGGCGCGACGGGCGCTGGACTGGTCGAGGTCGGCGTTGCTGCCCACGCCACGCTCGCTGCGCAGGCCGATCTGGTCATTGACCCGCAGGTGGGCCTGCAGGTTGTTCTTGGCCAGGCTCACCAGTTCGCGGCGCTTGAGCACTTCGAGGTAGACCTCGATGGCGCGCAACGCCACGGTCTCGGCGGTGGCCTGGGTGTAGTAGGCGCGGGAGTTGGCCACCGCTTCGGTGCGGCCGACTTCGTTGGCCGTGTTGAAGCCGTCGAACAGCATCTGCCGCAGGCGCAGTTCGGACTGGGTGTAGCTGAGGGTTTCTTTGTTGTGGTTGCGCGTACCGTCCGGGTTGAAGCCGCGGGTGTTGGTGTTGTCCGAGCGCTGGCGGCCATAGCCGCCCACCAGGTCGACGGTTGGGTAGTAACCCCCGCGGGCGAACTTCACATCCTCGTCGGCCGACAGCCGGCTGTTGCGGCTGGCGCTGATCTGGGGATGCTGGTCCACGGCACTCTGCACGGCTTCGGTGATGGACATCGCCTGAGTATTGGCACACGCCATGGCCAATAGAATCGCACTGGTGAGGGGGGTTAATGTGCGCATGGGGTACTTCTCCCTGGTCTCTAAAAAGTCCTGCGATCGCCAATAAAATGACGAAATATTAGAATCAAACCGTTTCAGGTTTGTAACAACAGAGCTAAGAACATTTAACGCGCGAACTAAGAAGAATTTCTCATAAGGTATATGCGAAAAAAAACTTATGCGGTCTAAAGAAACCACGACATTGTTTTATCCAGGTGGCTCGGCGAACTGGCTGGGATAGGCGGTTTTCGGGCTTTGCAGAAAGTTCTAGATTTTTTGCGGATAAGCAGTACGGGGAGGACGGCGAAAGCGGAATTTGGCGACAATAAATTGGCATCTATTAATGGCCATTGCCTATCACCGCTATCGCAGCAGTAGTCACATGGAGGGTGATGCCCGCGTATGTGACAGTAACGGTCCGGCAAACAGTCCACACGGAACGTTGCACGATTTACCCGACATGCCTTGATCTGCGAAAAGCCCATCGGCAGGGGAGGCGTGCATTCATGGCCAGATTAGTCGGCGTGGTCAGCAAGGTGGTTGGCCAGGTTTTCGCGGTTGGGGACGACGGCCACCGGCGGTTGCTGGTGGAGGGCGACCGCCTGTTTGCCGGTGAGCAGCTCGAAACGGGGGATGCCAGTGCCGTGGCAGTGCGCCTGCAGAACGGTGCCGAACTCACACTGGGCCGCGACAGCAGCCTGCAGATGACCCCGGAGCTGCTGGCCAATCACGCACCCCATGTGCATACCCCCGACCTGCAACCGAGCGAGGCGCAACTCAGTGATGTCGAGCGCTTGCAAAAGGCCATCGCTGCGGGCGCCGACCCGACTGAGGAAGCCGAGGCCACTGCGGCGGGTGGTAACCCCGGTGGTGTGGCCGGCGCGTTGGGTGGCGGGCACAGTTTCGTCATGTTGTCCGAGGTGGCAGGGCGCGTCGCCCCTACCATCGGTTTCCCCACGGCAGGTTTCAACGGTATCCCCGAGCTGGCCAACCGTTATCTGGGCGAGCGGGACACCGACGGCAACGACAGTGGGGCATTGAATCCGCTTGCGCCACCACCGCCAGTCAATCCGCCGGATCACCCGGTCACCCTCAAGGGCCTGGAGGTCGAGCCCGGTGAGCTGACCGTGAATGAAGCCAACCTGCCGCAGGGCAGCGCGGACAACCCGGCGGCACTGACGCAAAGCGGCAGTTTCAACGTGGTGGCGCCGGATGGGGTATACAACCTCAGTGTCGGCGGCATCAACGTGGTTACCGCCGGTGTGGTGACCGGTGTGGGGCAGTCCATCGTCACCGGCCTTGGCAATATCCTCACCATCACTGGCTACAACCCGGCCACGGGCGTGGTCAGCTACAGCTACACGCTGCAGAGTAACGAAAGCCATGCCAATGGCGATGGCACCAACAGCCTGATGGAGCACTTCCCGGTCAGTGTCACCGACAGCAACGGCAGCCATGCCAGCGGCAGCCTTGATGTGAACATTGTCGACGACGTGCCCAAGGCCAATGCCGACTTCGCCCAAATCACCGAGGGTGACAGCTTCAGCGGCAACGTGCTGGACAACGACGTCAAAGGCGCCGATGTGCGCGGTGACGGCCAGTATGTGGTCGGGGTGCGAGCAGGCGACGATACGTCGAGCTCTGCGCACGGGCATTTAGGCGACCCGATCTATGGCCAATATGGCTACCTGACCCTGGATGCCCAGGGCAATGCCACTTACCACGCCAATCCCAACCAGGACTTGCCGCCATGGGCGACGGACACCTTTGTCTACACCATTCGTGACGCCGACGGTGACGAGAGCACCACGACCATCTCGGTCAAGGTGCTGGACAGCAAGCTGATCGCCGGCACCGACAGTGAAGTGACGGTCTACGAGAAAGCCCTGGACCTGACCAAGGACGGCAATGACCTGGCCGGTGGCAACGTAGAGGGGAGCGACCCGCATTCCAGTGGCGAAACAGCATCCGGTTCGCTGGCCAATGCGGTCACCGGTGGTGTCGGTGCATTGACCTTCACCTTGGTCGGCAATGCTGCAGGCCAGTACGGCCAGATCCTGCTGAACGCTGATGGCAGCTACACCTATACCCTGACCTCGGCGCCCAACTCACCAAACCACGCCAATGATGGCCCGAACGTGATCACCGAAAGCTTCACCTATCAGGTGAAGGACTCGGTGGGTAACACCACCACGAGCACCATCGTGATCAGCATCGTCGACGATGTGCCCAAGGCTCAGGCCGACTTCGCCCATGTCACCGAGGGCGACAGCATCAGCGGCAACGTGCTGGACAACGACGTCAAAGGCGCCGATGTACGTGGCGACGGCCAGTATGTGGTCGGGGTGCGGGCAGGCGACGATACGTCGAGTTCTGCGCACGGTCATTTAGGTGACCCGATCTACGGCCAATATGGCTACCTGACCCTGGATGCCCAGGGCAATGCCATCTACCACGCCAACCCCAACCAGGACCTGCCGCCATGGGCGACGGACACCTTCGTCTACACCATCCGTGATGCCGACGGTGACGAGAGCACTACGACCATCTCGCTCAAGGTGCTGGACAGCAAGCTGATCGCCGGCACCGATAGTGAAGTGACGGTCTACGAGAAAGCCCTGGACCTGACCAAGGATGGCAATGACCTGGCCGGTGGCAACGTAGAGGGGAGCGACCCGCATTCCAGTGGCGAAACAGCATCCGGTTCGCTGGCCAATGCGGTCACCGGTGGTGTCGGTGCATTGACCTTCACCTTGGTCGGTAATGCTGCTGGCCAATACGGCCAGATCCTGCTGAACGCCGATGGCAGCTACACCTACACCCTGACCTCGGCGCCCAACTCGCCAAACCACGCCAATGATGGCCCGAACGTGATCACCGAAAGCTTCACCTATCAGGTGAAGGACTCGGTGGGTAACACGACCACCAGTACCATCGTGATCAGCATCGTCGATGATGTGCCCAAGGCTCAGGCCGACTTCGCCCATGTCACCGAGGGCGACAGCATCAGCGGCAACGTGCTGGACAACGACGTCAAAGGCGCCGATGTGCGCGGCGACGGCCAGTATGTGGTCGGGGTGCGTGCAGGCGACGATACGTCGAGTTCTGCGCACGGGCATTTAGGCGACCCGATCTACGGCCAATATGGCTACCTGACCCTGGATGCCCAGGGCAATGCCACTTACCACGCCAACCCCAACCAGGATCTGCCACCTTGGGCGACGGACACCTTCGTCTACACCATCCGTGACGCCGACGGCGATGAGAGCACCACGACCATCTCGGTCAAGGTGCTGGACAGCAAGCTGATCGCTGGCACCGACAGCGAAGTGACGGTCTACGAGAAAGCCCTGGACCTGACCAAGGATGGCAATGACCTGGCCGGTGGCAACGTAGTGGGGAGCGACCCGCATTCCAGCGCCGAAACAGCATCCGGTTCGCTGACCGATGCGGTCACCGGCGGTGTCGGTGCATTGACCTTCACCCTGGTCGGCAATGCAGCTGGCCAATACGGCCAGATCCTGTTGAACGCCGATGGCAGCTACACCTACACCCTGACCTCAGCGCCGAACTCGCCGAACCATGCCAACGACGGCCCTAACGTGATCACCGACAGCTTCACCTACCAGGTGAAGGATTCGCTGGGTAACACCACCACCAGCACCATCGTGATCAGCATCGTCGACGACGTGCCCAAGGCCCATTGCGATTTCGCCCATGTCAGCGAGGGCGACAGCATCAGCGGCAATGTGCTGGCCAACGATGTGATCGGCGCCGATGTCCGTGGCGACGGCCAGTACGTGGTGGGTGTGCGCGCCGGCAACGACACCTCCACCTCGGCCAGCGGCCATGTGGGCGACCCTATCAACGGGCTGTACGGTTACCTGACCCTGGATGCCCAGGGCAATGCCACCTACCACGCCAACCCCAACCAGGACTTGCCGCCATGGGCGACGGACACCTTCGTCTACACCATCCGTGATGCCGACGGCGACGAGAGCACTACGACCATTTCGGTCAAGGTGCTGGACAGCAAACTGGTCGCCGGCACCGACAGTGAAGTGACGGTCTACGAGAAAGCCCTGGACCTGACCAAGGATGGCAATGACCTGGCCGGTGGCAACGTAGTGGGGAGCGACCCGCATTCCAGCGCCGAAACAGCATCCGGTTCGCTGACCGATGCGGTCACCGGCGGTGTCGGTGCATTGACCTTCACCCTGGTCGGCAATGCAGCTGGCCAATACGGCCAGATCCTGCTGAACGCCGATGGCAGCTACACCTACACCCTGACCTCAGCGCCGAACTCGCCGAACCATGCCAACGACGGCCCTAACGTGATCACCGACAGCTTCACCTACCAGGTGAAGGATTCGCTGGGTAACACCACCACCAGCACCATCGTGATCAGCATCGTCGACGATGTGCCCAAGGCCCATTGCGATTTCGCCCATGTCAGCGAGGGCGACAGCATCAGCGGCAATGTGCTGGCCAACGATGTGTTCGGCGCCGATGTACGCGGCGACGGCCAGTACGTGGTGGGTGTGCGCGCCGGCAACGACACCTCCACCTCGGCCAGTGGCCATGTGGGCGATCCTATCAACGGGCTGTACGGTTACCTGACCCTGGATGCCCAGGGCAATGCCACCTACCACGCCAACCCCAACCAGGACTTGCCGCCGTGGGCGACGGACACCTTCGTCTACACCATCCGTGATGCCGACGGCGACGAGAGCACCACGACCATCTCGGTCAAGGTGCTGGACAGCAAGCTGACGGCGTCCGAGGACAACGACGTCACTGTGTATGAAAAAGCTCTGGACCTGCACAAGGACGGCAATGACCTCGCGGCCGGCAGCGTCGTGGGCAGCGACCCAGGGTCGACCGGCGAGACGGCGTCCGGCAGCCTGGTCGGGTCGGTCACCGGCGGCTCCGGCGCCTTGACCTACAGCCTGGAGGGCAATGCGGCAGGGCAGTACGGGCAGCTTCTGCTCAAGGCTGACGGTTCCTACACCTACACCCTGACCTCTGCACCGAAAAACCCGGGCGGCGCCAACGATGGTGCCAACACGGTGGTGGAACACTTCACTTACAAGGCCACCGACGCACAGGGCAACAGTGTCACCAACACCATTGCCATCAACATCGTCGACGACGTGCCCAAGGCCGAGTGCGCAGTGCGCAGCATCACCCCCGGCCAGGTGGACTCCAATATCCTGCTGGTGATCGATGTCTCCGGCAGCATGGCCTGGGACTCCGGCGTGAATGGCCTGAGCCGGCTGGACCTGGCCAAGCAGGCGATCAACACGCTGTTGGACAAGTACGACGCGATGGGAGACATCAAGGTGCAGATTGTCACCTTCTCCAGCGGCGCCACCCAGCAAGCGCAGACGTGGGTATCGATCGGCGAGGCCAAGCACCTGATCGCCGGGCTCCACGCCGACGGCGCGACCTACTACGACTCGGCAGCCACCAAGGCCCAGCAGGCGTTCGCCGCCAGCGGCAAGCTCGACGGTGCACAGAATGTCAGTTACTTCTTCTCCGACGGTGAGCCGAGCTCGGGCCACGGCATGACCTCCACGCGTGAAACCACATGGGAGACATTCCTCGACCAGAATGGCGTCAAGTCCTACGCCATCGGTATGGGCAATGGCGTCAACGAGGGCAATCTCGACCCGCTGGCCTACGATGGCAGCAGCCATGTCGATACCCAGTCGGTGGTGGTTACCGACCTCAACCAGCTCGGCGCGGTGCTCTCGGGCATGGTGCAGGGCGCACCGATCACCGGCAGCCTGATGAGTGGCGGCGACTTCGGTGCCGATGGTGGCTTCATCAAAGCCCTGATGGTGGACGGCACCACCTATGGCTTCGACCCGAAAGCCAACGGCGGGCAGGGCGGTTACACGGTCAGTGGCGGGGTGGACAAGGCGTCGTTCGATACCGTCAGCAACAGCCTCACCATCAAGACCAGCCTGGGCGGCACCCTGCTGGTGAACATGGACAACGGTGAATTCACCTACACACCACCCAAGGACAACGGCGGCCAGGTGGAGAAATTCACCTTCACGGCCAGCGACAACGACGGTGATACCAGCACTGCCACCCTGACGGTGAACATCAACGGCAACCATGCACCGATCGCCGGTGCGGACCACATCATCACCAATATCAGCGGTACCAGCGTCAGCGTGCCGGCCGAAGCGCTGCTGGCCAACGACAGCGATGCGGACCACGATCGGCTGAGCGCGGCGCCGATTACCTTCAACACTGGCTTCGCCGACAAAGGTGCAGGCTTCACCCCGGGCCTCCAGGCGCAGACCGTCTACATGGACGGTACCAAGGACCGTGCCGAGAACCAGTTCCGCACCCTGGCACGCAGCGAGTTCACCAGCCAGTCGGGCAGCATGACCGCGGCACTGGTGGTGGCGGGCTACCTCGGGCTGATCAGCAACAGCAACGCCAACGACGAGGACACTTTCACCGTCACCCTGCGCAAGGGCGAAACCCTTACCCTCGATCACGACCGCCCGGCCGGCAACCTGATGATGGAGTGGAAGGATGCCACTGGCAGTTACCAGCCGATTGCCGATGGCAAGAGTTTCACGGCCAGCCATGACGGGGTGTACAGCATTCACCTGGTCAACACCGAGAACGCCCTGGGTAGCAGCAAGGCCGCCGAGAACTACAAGCTGAGCCTGCTGGTGGACTACAGCAACGCCAGTAACCCCGTGGTCCATGACACCTACAGTGTCAGCGACAACCATGGCGGCAGCGCCACCGGCGCGGTGGACATCACCTACCAGTCGGGTAGCACGCTCAACGGCACGGCAGGTGATGATGTGCTGCTGGCCGGTGCGGGCAACGACAAGCTGGAGGGTGGGGCAGGGCACGACGTGCTGGTGGGGGGCGACGGCAACGACAGCCTGTACGGCGGTGATGGCGACGACCTGTTGATCGGCGGCCCTGGCAATGACCTGCTGGATGGCGGGGCCGGAGTCGACACCGCCAGCTATGCCTCGGCTACCGGTGCGGTAACGGTGGACCTGGGGCTCGCCGGTGCCCAGAACACCGGTGGTGCCGGCACCGATACCTTGACCGGGATCGAGAACCTGATCGGTTCGGACTACAACGACACCCTGATCGGTAATGATGCTGACAACCTGCTCAGTGGCGGCGCGGGTAACGATGTGCTCAAGGGTGGTGGCGGCAACGACACGCTCATTGGCGGCCCGGGTGATGACACCCTGACCGGCGGCAGTGGCAACGACACCTTCGTCTGGCAGAAGGGCGATAGCGGGCATGACACCGTGACCGATTTCACCCCGGGCTCCGATCGCCTCGATCTGTCGCAGCTGCTGCAGGGTGAGAACGCCACCAGCGCCTCGCTGGATGACTACCTGCACTTCAAGGTCAGCGGCACGGGCAGCAACGTGGTGTCGACCATCGAGGTGAGCAGCGTTGCGGGGGCGGCGCCGACCCAGACCATCGAGCTGGCCGGGGTCGACCTGGCCCAGCATTACGGGGTCACGGCAGGTGCCGGTGGGCTGATCGCGGCCGGGCATGATACGGCGACCATCATCAACGGCATGCTCAATGACCATTCGTTGAAGGTGGATACGGTGTAGATGGCCTTGACCGCCTCACTGGGCAAGTCGCAGCGATTTGCCCAGTGAGGGTGTCAGCCTTGGCGGCGCAATGTTTTCTGCTTGAGAATCCAGGCACTGACCAGCACCGCGCTGGTCAGCATGAACGCCCGCGCCCAGAACAGCGGTACCAGGTAGCACGACAAGCCGATGCTCGCCCACATCAGGCCGATCGCATACACCTTGCCTTTGAGCGGGATGCCCTCGCCGCTGAGGTAGTCGCGTATCCACGGCCCGAGTTTCGGGTGGTTCACCAACCAAGTGTGAAAGCGCGGCGAGCTACGGGCAAAACAGGCCGCCGCGAGCAGCAGGAAAGGGGTGGTGGGCAGCACCGGCAGGAAGATCCCCAGCACCCCCAGCGCGACGCTGAGCCAGCCGACGGCCAGCAGCAGGTAGCGCACCACGCCGATCAGTGGCGGCGTGGTTTGAGTACGGCAGGTTTTTCGTCCGGTGCGTGCTGCAGCAGGAACAGCGCGCTCAGCGCTTCGGGAATCTGCACGATCATGTCGTCCTGCAGGTTGGCATCGCTGGCGATGTCGGCGAACTCTGGCTGCTCGTCGAACAGGCCCGAACCGACCATGATCGGCAGGAGCATTTCGCTGACTTCATCCTCGGAGTTGTCGAACCAGGCCTCTTCACGCAGGAATACGCCCTCCATGAAGCCGATGCACCAGCCGCGCAGGTCCGAGTCGTCCGGCTCGTCGGTCAGGTCGAGGTCGCACGGCAGGTCGAATTCCTCTTCGCTGGCCAACTGGCGAGCGATGTGGCCCTTTAGGGCTACCAGCGTCGCTTCGATCTCGGTGCGCTGGGCATCGCTGGTGTAGTGGGGCTCTTCAGCGAACAGCGCGTCGATCCATTCGCGCTCGGGAACCTCTTCCGAGCAGATCGACAGTGCGGTCAGGTAGCCGTGTGCGGCGACGTAGTCCAGCGCTTCTTCGTGCAACTCATCGGCATCGAGGAAGGCTTGCAGGCGGGTCAGTTGCTCGGCGAAGGACATTACAGGGCTACCTTGGGGAATAAACGATAACGAATTCTAGCACCTTGCGGCGTTCACGGGGCAAAGGGAACGTCTGTCACCGCAGCCTGCCGTGGGCTGAGCCAGTCGGGTATACTCCGCCACTTTTCGTGTTGGGTGGCCTGTGCGGCGATCCGGCAAAAAACGCTTACGCATTTGTACGGTGCCTGGCGGATTTATCGTCCAGCCTGTGTCCAGGATGGTACGGCGATTTTGGAGTGGCAAATGCTCGAACAGGCTCAGCGCGTCCTCAAGGATGTCTTCGGTTACGACAGTTTCCGTGGGCGCCAGGCCGCGATCATCGAATGCGTGGCCAATGGCGGCGATGCCCTGGTGCTGATGCCCACCGGCGGCGGCAAGTCGCTGTGCTTCCAGGTGCCGGGGCTGCTGCGCCCGGGCCTGACGGTAGTGGTGTCGCCACTGATCGCGTTGATGGCCGACCAGGTCGCTACCCTTGACGAACTGGGGGTGGCTGCCGCGGCGCTCAACTCCTCCCTCAGTGCCGAGCAGCAGCGTGAACTGGCCGGGCGCCTGCGCCGCGGCGAGGTGAAGATGCTGTACCTGGCGCCCGAGCGCCTGGTACAGCAGCGCATGCTGGATTTTCTGCGCGACCTCGACATCTCGCTGTTCGCCATCGATGAAGCCCACTGCGTATCGCAATGGGGCCACGACTTCCGCCCCGAATACCTGCAACTGGGCCAGCTCGCCGAGCTGTTCCCCCATGTGCCGCGCATCGCCCTCACCGCCACCGCCGACATGCGCACCCGCGAGGAAATCGTCCAGCGCCTGCACCTGCAGGGCGCCGAGCGCTTCCTGTCGAGCTTCGACCGGCCGAACATCTTCTACCGCATCGTGCCCAAGGAAGCGCCGCGCAAGCAGCTGATGGCCTTCCTCGCCGAGCGCCGTGGCAACGCCGGCATCGTCTACTGCCTGTCGCGCAAGAAAGTCGACGAAACCGCAGCCTTCCTCTGCGAACAAGGCTTCCCGGCGCTGCCCTATCACGCAGGCCTGGCAGCCGAAACCCGCGCCGCCAACCAGCACCGCTTCCTCAACGAGGAAGGGCTGATCATGGTCGCCACCATCGCCTTCGGCATGGGCATCGACAAGCCCAACGTGCGCTTCGTCGCCCACCTCGACCTGCCCAAGTCGCTCGAGGCCTACTACCAGGAAACCGGCCGTGCCGGCCGTGATGGCCTGCCGTCGGACGCCTGGATGGCCTACGGCCTGCAGGACATGGTGATGCTCAAGCAGATGTTGCAGAACTCCGAAGGCGACGAGCGCCACAAGCGCATCGAGCAGCACAAGCTCGACGCCATGCTGGCGCTGTGCGAAGAGACCCGCTGCCGCCGCCAGTCGCTGCTGGCCTACTTCGACGAAGTGCTGGAGCAGCCCTGTGGCCACTGCGACAACTGCGTAGACCAGATCCAGACCTGGGACGCCACCGAGCCTGCCCGGCAGGCATTGTCGGCGGTGTTCCGCACCGGCCAGCGTTACGGCGTCGGCCACCTGGTCGACGTGCTGCTGGGCAAGGACAACGAAAAGGTGCGCAACTTCGGCCACGAGAAGCTCTCGGTTTACGGCGTCGGCAAGGCGCTGGCCGAGGCCGAATGGCGCTCGCTGTTCCGCCAACTGGTGGCACGCGGCCTGGTGGACATCGACCTCGAAGGCTATGGCGGCCTGCGCCTGTCCGACAGCTGCCGCCCGCTGCTGCGTGGCGAGGTCAACCTGCAACTGCGCCGCGACCTCAAGCCGCAGACCGTGGCCAAGTCGTCCGGCAGCAGCGGTGGCAGCCCGGCCAGCCAGCTGGTGCGGGCCGAGGAGCGCGAGCTGTGGGAGGCGCTGCGCACCCTGCGGCGCAAACTGGCCGAAGAGCACAGCGTGCCGCCCTACGTCATCTTCCCCGACTCGACGCTGTTGGAAATGCTGCGCAGCATGCCCACCAGCCTCAGCGACATGGCCCAGGTCAGCGGCGTCGGCGCACGCAAGCTGGAGCGCTACGGCCAGGCCTTCCTCGAAGTGCTCAATGGCGCCGGCGGCACCGAGGAGGCGCCGAAAGTGGTGCTCGACCTGCGCCACGAACTGGTCAGCCTGGCCCGTGCCGGCATGACCCCGGCGCAGATCGCCGGCCAGCTCAACTGCAGCGAGAAGAACGTCTACAGCCTGTTGGCAGAAGCCATTGGCCGCCAGGAGCTGAGCCTGGAGCAAGCGCTCGACCTGCCCGAAGAGCTGATGATGGAAGTGCAGGATGCCTTCCTCGATGGCGAGGGCGAGCTGCCGCCGGTTTCGGCTGTCGCGCCATTGTTCGGCGCGCGCGTTCCCGAAGGCGTGTTGTATTGCGTGCGGGCGGCGCTGGCATCGGAGTTCGAACTGTGATCGCTGGCATTTGTGCCATTTACTGACCTTTGTCAGGCGATTACCGGATTATCGGATGTTTCCCAAGCGCTGAACCTTGCCTCATGGGCTGGGGCATGGTTAGCTGACTAATAATTAGTTCTATTCTTTGAGTTGCTTATGCCCCTGACCGACAACCAACACCGCTTCGGCATGCAGCTGGCCCAGATGTCCCGGGGCTGGCGTGCCGAACTGGACCGCCGCCTCGCCGGGCTCAATCTTTCCCAGGCGCGCTGGTTGGTGCTGTTGCACCTGGCGCGTTTTGACGATGCGCCAACCCAGCGTGAGCTGGCCCAGAGCGTCGGGGTTGAAGGCCCGACCCTGGCCCGCCTGCTCGACAGCCTGGAAACCCAGGGCCTGGTGCGGCGTCAGGCGGTAGTGGAAGATCGCCGGGCGAAGAAGATTGTGCTGTGCCCACCGGCCAAACCGCTGATCGAGCAGATCGAGACCATCGCCAATGCTTTGCGCGTCGAGCTGTTCAGCGGGGTGGATGAAGCCGATCTGGAAGTGTGCATGCGGGTGCATGCCAAGATCCTCGGCAATCTCGAGAAGTCCTGAGTTGCTGCCAAATCGCGGGGCAAGCCCGCTCCCACAACGGTTCGTGGGAGCGGGCTTGCCCCGCGATGCTTTCTAGAAGGTGTGCCCCAGATTCAGGTACACCGCCTGCTCATTCGCATCGTTGGCCCCATAGCTCAGGTTAAGCGGGCCCAGCGGCGTCTCCAGCCCGAGGAAGATGCTCGCGGCATTGATGTAGCCACTGTCGAACTCATTGTCGTTGTTCCACGCCCGGCCCCGCTCCAGCGACCCGCCCATGTACAGCGGGAAGTCCAGCGGCAGGTAGGCGCGTGGTGTCAGGCGGCGGTAATAGACCATGCGCAGCAGGCTCATGTTCTGCCCGGAGATCGAGTCCTGGCGAAAGCCTGACAACTGGCGGGCGCCACCAAACACGAAGCTTGATGTCACCACTTCGGCCTCATCCAGCGTGCGCCCGTAGCGCCCACCCAGCACCAAGGTATTCGGCCCGCTGCTGAAGGCCTTGTCCAGGTTGAACAACCACTGCCGGTAGTTCTGGTCCGAATCCAGCGACTGGTCGTACTTGCGCGCGGTCAGGCCGATCTGCTCGCCGCCATGGGGGAAGTAGACATTGTCGAAGGTATCGTACGAGTACTTGAGCTCGTAGAAGCCCTCGTTGAAGCTGACCTTGGGCAGGCTCTGGTCGCCGATGCGCACCTCGGCCTGGCCCCAGGCCTTGCCCACGCCCAGGCGCACTTCGCCGTAGGTGCTGATCTGCCGCCCGACGTTCAGGCCAAAGCCGTAGCGCTCCAGGCGGTACTCGGCCACCGGGTCGTTGTCCAGCGTGGCCTCGACGTTCTGTGAACCGAGGTCCAGATAAGGGGCGATGAAGTAGCGCGAGCCAACGTCCAGCGGCTGGTAGAACTCGCTGTACAGCTCCTGCTGGTCGCCGATCTGGGCGCGGGTGAGCCATTCGGCGCCCAGGCGGTTGATGCCGTTGACCCGGTAGCTGGCGCCCAGGTTGAAGGCGCTGTCGCCGCGCAGGTCATCGGACAGGTTCAGGCCCAGGCGCAGGTAGTCGGTGCCGCCGCGTCGGCCGCGGGCCTTGATCACCAGGGTGTTGGCGTCGCCTTTGTGCACCACGCGGTATTGCACCTGGTCGAAATAGTCCAGGCCGTACAGGGTGCCCATGTCGGTTTGCAGGCGATCGAGTTGCAGCGGCTCGCCGATCGGCTGGCGGATGTAGTAACGAATCACGTCGTCGCTGACCTTGGAGTCGTTTTCCACCTTGATCGCAGTGATCACCGGGGTGCGCTGGCCGGGTGAGCGGGCCACCGCCAGGCCGGCATCACCGTCGGCCTGGCGCAGCGCCGCCAGCCGCGGGTCAAGGGCGCGAGTGGCGCGGTAGCCGGCGTCGATCATGTCGTGGGCGCGGCCGAAGTCGGTGACGCCGAAGCTGGCCAGCGGCGGCTGCACCAGGATGTCGTCGCGGGCCAGGCTGGCCAATTGCTCCTCGGAGTTGCGCCGGGTCATCAGGGTGATCGACTGGTTGAGCACGTCGACCACCGTGGCCAACTGCTTGCGGTTGCGCAGCGGGGTGCCGATGTCGACCACGATGGCGATGTCGACGCCCATCTCGCGCACCACATCCAGCGGGATGTTGTCGGTCATGCCGCCGTCCACCAGCAGCCGGCCGTCCAGCTCCACCGGGGCGAACACCGCCGGGATCGACATGCTGGCGCGCACCACCTGGGGCAGGTGGCCGCGGCGGAACACCACTTTTTCACCCGTGGTGATGTCGGTGGCCACGGCGCGGAAGGGAATCGGCAGCTTGTCGAAGTCGCGGATATCGGCAGTGTGCGCCAGCTTGCTCTCCAGCAGCAGCGAGAGGTTCTGGCCCTGGATCACCCCCAGCGGCAGGCCCAGGCTGCCATCGTCGCGGAAGCTCAGCTTCTGCTTGACCAGGAAATCGCGGTCATCCTGCTTGCGGCGGAACGGGATATCCTCGCGCGGCGGGGCATCGGACAGCGCCTGCTGCCAGTCCAGGGTGGTCGCCAGTTTTTCCAGCTCCTCGACGCTGTAGCCCGAGGCATACAGCCCGCCGACCACCGCGCCCATGCTGGTGCCGGCGATGGCGTCGATGCGCACGCCTTGTTCCTCCAGGGCCTTGAGCACACCGATGTGCGCCAGGCCGCGGGCGGCACCGCCCGACAGCACCAGGCCGACCTTCGGCCTGGCAGGCTCGGCGGCGAACAGGGTGAGGGAGGTGAGCGTCAGCAAAAGGCATAACAGCAGGCGGCGCATCGTGAGTCTCAAAAGCAGCGGTAAAGACCGCTAGTATAAGCGGCCCTTCCTCTGGAGATGCCCGACATGGCCGACAGCAAACCGCAGATCGTCATTACCTACTGCACCCAGTGCCAATGGCTGCTGCGTGCCGCCTGGCTGGCCCAGGAGCTGCTCAGCACCTTCGCCGACGAGCTTGGCCAGGTGGCGTTGGCGCCAGGTACCGGTGGCGTGTTCCGCATCACGTGCGACGGCGTGCAACTGTGGGAGCGCAAGGCTGATGGCGGCTTCCCCGAAGCCAAGGTGCTCAAGCAGCGGCTGCGCGACCTGATCGACCCCGAGCGCGACCTGGGCCACAACGATCGCTGATCAGGCGCTCTCCACCACGGCGCGCGGTTTCACCGGCTGCTCGGCGGCCATGCGGCTGGACAGCACGATGGCGAAGATGATCAGCGCGCCGCCGGCGAGCATGCGCAGGGTGGGGGTTTCGGCGAACACCACCCAGGCCACGGCGATGCCGTAGACCGGCTCCATGCCGAACACCACCGCCGCGGTGCGGGCCTTGATCACCGCCAGGCTGGCGACGAACAGGCTGTGGGCGACACCGGTGCAGAACACCCCCAGCAGGGCGATCCACAGCCAGTCCATGGGCGCTACGCTGGTCAGCCCCGGGGCGGCGAAGGGCAGCAGGCACAGGCTGACCACCAGGTTCTGCCACAGCGCCGCCTGCACCGCCGGCAGGCGCCCGGAACCTGCGCGGTTGGTCAGTGACAGCAGCGAGAACAGCAGCCCCGAAAGCAGCGCCCAGAGCAGCCCGCCGGTGGCCTCGCTGGCCAGGTCGAAAGCAGGGGTGACCAGCACCAGGCCGATGCTCACCAGCACAACCAGCACGGCCTCGTTGCGACGGATACGCTCACGGAACAACAGGCCTTCAAGGATGACCGTGAAGGCCGGGAAGCTGGCAAAGCCCAAGGTGGCAATGGCCACGCCCGCGACCTTGACCGCGACGAAGAAGCTCACCCAGTGCCCCGCCAGCAATACCCCGCCCAGCAGCAGGCGGCGTAGGTCGCGCCCGCCCAAAGGCTGCCAGGCCTGACGCGCCAGGCTGGCGAACAGGCCCAAGGCGAGCACGGCGAAGGCGGCGCGGCCGAAGACGATGATCGACGGGCTGGCACTGGCGGCCAGTTTGCCGAACACGCCGGTCAGGCCGAAGAACAGCGCGCCAATGTGCAGGGCGCCGAGGGCGGTGCGGTGGTTCATGGTGGTCCTTGGGTTGTTTGCGCGATATTACCGGCCCTATCGCGGGGCAAGCCCGCTCCCACGCTAAAGGCAGGTTCTAC
>NZ_JBMOWQ010000118.1:0-6954 GCF_049310485.1 Pseudomonas sp. GZD-209 | reverse complement strand
GTTCACCCGCGAATGCTGCAGTGGCCGTACAGACGCTTTCGCGGGTGAACCCGCTCCCACAGTCAACTGGCAACCACACAGATAAAACTGTACTACTGTACTGGTAATTATCCGCTCTAGCCCCGCGTCATTTCCTGCAAAATCTAAAATTCGCACTAAATCAGTGCAGACCAGTACAGTTACGCCAATTTCGAGTGCAACAGTAGGGTTACACAGTTAACTGAGCCATCGCTTTACTACAGAACTGTATCTACTGTTATGGACAGCAGAGGAGGAAGATGGGCACCAGTTAAATCACTCCCTAATGCCGCCACAAGCGGAAGGATGAAACATCATGGAACGCACCCTCAGTTCCGGTCTGGTTTTCGAAAGCAACGCCCAAGCTTCCCACGCTGCCCTGCCTCTGCGCGCCCTGTCGACCCTGCTGCTGTGGCAACGCCGCATGGCCAGCCGCCGTCAGCTGGCTCGCCTGGACTCCCGCCTGCTGGCCGACGCCGGTATCAGCGAGTCGCAGCGCTACGAAGAGCTGAGCAAGCCGTTCTGGCGCTAAGCCTCGGCCGCCGGCCAACGCCGGCACCGCGAATACACAAGAACCCGTCGCCGGAAACCGCGACGGGTTTTTTGTTTGTCCGCAGCGAGATAGAGCCATCGCAGTGTGATAGGTACAGTTTCACAAAAATGCGTATTGGCAGGTACAGTTACCAATTGTGGTCCTTCGCCGCCCCAGGCGCTTGAACCGAGGCGTGTTACGCTTGTCCTACACGCCTGGCAACACCGTACCGTGACGAGCCAAGCGAGCGTCCGATAACCAGAACCATCCAGACCCTGCGCAGGAGTCCCCCATCATGTCCCGTTATCATCTGTTAGGCGCCGCCGTGCTGCTGTCCCTCGCCGGTGCGGCCAATGCCACCAGCTTCGTGGTGACCACTGACGCGGTAGTCGGTGCCGTTGCCGCGACCACCGATGCCACCTCCGACGTAACCTCGTCCTTCCGCGATGACAAGATCGTGCAGGCAGCCCGTGACGACGCCGCCAGCTTCGTTGGCAGCGAAGGCGCGATCCGCGGCGCCAAGCTGGAAAGCGCCTTCGTGCACATTCGCCAGCAGCAACCCACGCTGCAAGCCAGCGACGCGCAACTGGCCCGCGCCATCCTCGCGCTCTAGCACAGGCCTTCACACCCGGATTCACTGGCCCCGGCCGGTGCATCCGGGGTAGCCTTTGCTGCCCGAAACCACCGCCTAGAGAGCCCATGCGTTATCTGCCGCCAGTGCTGTTAGCCCTCGCCGGTATGGGAAGCGCCCATGCCATGGATGTCACCACCCAGAGCCTCGTTGCCACCGGCTATGTCACCAGCCAGGTGACCACCGCGCCGTTCGATCGCAAGATCGTCGCCGCCGCCCGTGACGACGCTGCTGCCTTCGTTGCCAGTGATGGCTTGATTCGCGGTGCGCGCCTTCAGGCGGCGCTGGTTTCGCTGCGCCAGGTGCACAGCTGTCACTCTGTCGGCGACCTTGAACTGGCCGAAGCCATCCTCGTCCAATAATTACCCGTTACGCCTTTGTACCTTCTGGAGATGCTCCATGCGTAAATCGCTGATCGCCGCTTCCCTCGGCATGTTGCTGCTGGCCGACATGGCCCAGGCTCACACGCTGGTGGCTACCAGCAATATCATCGTCCGTGCCTCGGCGCGCACGATCGATTTCACCTCCGACACCACCACCTCGATTCGCGATTCGAAAGTCATCCGCGAAGCCCACGACGACGCCGCCAGCTTCGTCGCCAGCAACGGCAACATCCGTGGCGCCCAGCTCGAAGCAGCCTTCGACACCCTGCGCACCCGTGTGCCGGAAGCCCGCGACGCCAGCGACCAGGTGCTGGCCGAAGCCATCCTCGCGCTGTGATGCGCGCGCGTGCCTGGCTGCTCGGCTGCGTCCTGACGCTGCTCGGCACGCCCGCCCTGGCCGACCTGCAGTTGGTGCTGCAGGCAGACGGCCTCGACCAGCCACAGCAGCAGGCCACCCAGCAGCTGCTCGATGAAGCCATGGCCAAGCTGCCACCACGCTTCAAGCAACAGCTGGACCGCCAGGTAACGGTGAGCTGGACCGACCGCATGCCTGAGGATGCCTACGGCCAAGCCACGCCGGTCTCCACCCTCGACCTCAACCGCCGTTTGCTGCCAGGCCTGGTCGATGGCAGTGCCGCCCGCGAAAAGACCAACCGCCCACACGGCACCGTCCGTGAAGAGTTGCTGGCCACGGTGCTGCATGAGCTCACCCATATATATGACCGCGCCCGCCTGTGGCCCAGCGCCGAGCGCCAGCTCATCACCCGCTGCAAGCGCCAGCAGGGCGCATTGGGCAAGGTAGGCCTGCCGCAGGACTGCCGAGGCCAGGCCGAACGCCGCTTCACCCTGAGCGACGATCCACGCCTGCTCGACCTGGCCGGCTGGCCGCAGTACGTCGGCCGCCGCGGCGAGCGCGAACAGCACAACGGCCAGGTGGCGCGCAGCCCCGACAGCTACGAGCTGAGCAGCCCCAAGGAATACATCGCGGTCAACATGGAGTACTTCCTCCTCGACCCCAGCTACGCCTGCCGTCGCCCGGCGCTCAACCAGTACCTGAGCGAGCATTTCGGCTGGGCACCGCCGCAGAACACCTGCGCCAAGGCCCTGCCGTTCCTCAACGCCGGTAATGACTTCGCCCGCCAGCCGCTGGGCGAAATCGACCCCGAGCGGGTCTACGAAGTCGACTACCTGCTGGCCGAGGCCAACCAGAACCTGGTCAGCCGCTGGGGCCACAGCATGCTGCGCCTGGTGATCTGCGCCCCCGGCCGGCCGCGCGGCCCAGCGTGCCGCCTGGACCTCGACCAGAGCCTGGTGCTGTCCTACCGGGCCTTCGTCAACGACGTGCAGTTGTCGAGCTGGGGCGGGCTGGTCGGGGCCTACCCGTCGCGGCTGTTCGTCCTGCCGCTGGGCCAGGTGATCGACGAGTACACCAAGACCGAACTGCGCAGCCTGGCCTCGGTGCCGCTCAAGCTCAGCCGCAGCGAGATCGAGAACCTGGTGCGCCAGGCTGCCGAAATGCACTGGAGCTACGACGGCAACTACTTCTTCCTGTCCAACAACTGCGCGGTCGAGAATTTGAAGCTGCTGCGCAGCGGCACCGCCAACCCGCGGCTGAACGACCTCGACAACATCATGCCCAACGGCCTGCTGGAAGTGCTCAAAGGGCGTGGCCTGGCCGACACCAGTGTGCTCGACGACCCACGTGAGGCGCTGCGCCTGGGTTATCGCTTCGACTCCTACCGCGACCGCTACCAGGCCATGTTCGAGGTGTTGAAGAAGCAGTTGCCGATCAAGCAGACCGCCGTGGAAGACTGGCTGGCCCTGGATGCCGAGCAGCGCCGCCCGTGGTTCGAGCGCGCCGACCTGCGCACCAGTGCGGCGCTGCTGCTGCTCGAACAGGCCAGCCTGCGCCGGCAGTTGCTGCTGGCCCAGGATGAGGTCAAGCAGCGTTACCTCAACGGCCGGGCGATAAAGGATGGCAGCTTCGACAAGGCCGACCAGGCCCTGCAGGCGATTCTCGCCAACAGTGGCTACCTCAGCCGCCCGGCGGAACTGCTGGGGGCGGGCGGCTACGGCCTGCCACAGCCCGAGGAGCGCCAGCACCTGGAGCAGGAGAGCAAGGCACGCCAGGCGCAACTGCTGCGCCTGAGCAACGCCCTGGACCAGCAGGTGAGGGCGCTGCTGGGGCCGGAGCGGGCCAGGGAGATCAAGGCGGTGGAAGCCAACATCAAGCAGGTAGGCGAACACCTGCGCGCGCTGCACAAGGCAGCTGGCGGGTTGCAGTTGCCCTAGCGAAAGCCGCAGAGGGCCCTATCGCGGGGCAAGCCCGCTCCCACGCTGTGGGCTGCCCCCAAGAAGTTAAACACTAGAGGGGTAGTCCACAACGTGGGAGCGGGCTTGCCCCGCGATAGGGCCAGAACACCCAGCGCAAGACCTCAAAGGCTCTCCTCGTCCTCCTCGGGCAACCCATCGCCCACCGGCATCCACGGCAAGCGGCTCGTCACCCAGATGTGCCGCCCGGGCTTCACCCGCTCGGGATGATCCAGCGTCGCCACCGTCACATCGATCGTCTGCGGGCTGCGCTCAGTCACCAGCGCCACATGAGCCCCACACCCCCCACAGAAATAGCGGCTGCACCCAGCCGGCGCCACATACCGCTGCGGCGAGCCCGCCAACCACTCGAAATCCTCTGAGGCCAGCGTGACCCAGGTCACCAGCGTGCCGCCACTGACCCGCCGACAGATCGAGCAATGACAGTGGGCGACATCACCCAGATCGCCCCGCAACCGGTAACGCAGGGCGCCGCAATGGCAACCCCCTTGCTCGACACGCGCCATCGTCATGACCTCCCGTCGCCTTGCACTGGTCGAAAGCTGGCTGAAAGCTTGCGCACATAGGATAGCGCCACTACCGGCAGCAGACCGGTCAGCCAGGGCACCCGGAAACTTCCATGCCCGGCCCAATCAACAACAACAATGGTGATTCTGATGTTTTCCTGTGCCCGCCTTCCCGCAGTCCCTCTTCGCCTACTCCCCGCGCAGCGCCTGACGCGCTGATCCGCCCGAATCGTCCTTCCTTTCGCCGCGCCACGCCTGGAGTACCGCCATGCTGACCTTCCTCGGCTTTGCCATGGTCATCACCTTCATGTACCTGATCATGACCAAGCGCCTGTCGGCCTTGATCGCGCTGATTCTGGTACCGATCCTGTTCGCCCTGTTCGGCGGCTTCTACAGCGACATCGGCCCGATGATGCTGCAAGGCATCAGCAAGCTTGCGCCCACCGGCGTGATGCTGATGTTCGCCATCCTGTACTTCGCCCTGATGATCGATTCCGGCCTGTTCGACCCGGCCGTGCGCAAGATCCTCAAGCTGGTCAAGGGCGACCCGCTGAAAGTCTCGGTCGGCACCGCCGTGCTGGCCCTGGTCGTCTCCCTCGACGGTGACGGCGCCACCACCTACATGATCTGCTGCGCCGCCATGCTGCCGCTGTACAGCCGCCTGGGGATGAGCCCGCGGATCATGGCCGGCCTGATCATCCTGGCCGGCGGGGTGATGAACATGACCCCGTGGGGCGGCCCGACTGCCCGCGCCGCCAGTGCCCTGCATGTGGATCCCTCGGACATCTTCGTGCCGATGATCCCGGCCATGGCCTTCGGTGTGCTGGCGATCCTCGCCATCGCCTACTGGTATGGCCTGCGTGAACGTGCCCGCCTGGGTGAGCTGCACCTGCCGACCGACGACATCGACCACAGCGAGATCAGCGTGTCGCAGTTCCCCGAAGCGCGCCGGCCCAAGCTGATCTGGTTCAACGGCGCCCTGACCGCCGCCCTGATGGTCGCGCTGATCGCAGGCGCGCTGCCGCTGCCGGTGCTGTTCATGATCGCCTTCAGTATCGCCATGATCGTCAACTACCCGTGCCTGCAGCAGCAGAAGGACCGCATCGGCGCCCACGCCTCCAGCGTGCTGGCCGTGAGCGGGTTGATCTTCGCCGCCGGCATCTTCACCGGCATCCTGTCGGGCACCGGCATGGTCGATGCCATGTCCAAGAGCCTGCTGGCGGTGATCCCGGAAGCGTTCGGTCCGTACATGGCGGCGATCACCGCCCTGGTCAGCATGCCGTTCACCTTCTTCATGTCCAACGACGCCTTCTACTACGGCGTGCTGCCGGTGCTGTCGGAGTTCGCCAGCCACTACGGCGTCACTCCGGTGGAAATGGCCCGTGCATCGATCGTCGGCCAGCCGGTACACCTGCTCAGCCCGCTGGTACCCTCCACCTATCTGCTGGTGGCCCTGGCCGGCATCGAGTTCGGCGATCACCAGCGCTTCACCCTCAAGTGGGCAGTGCTGGTGTGCCTGTGCATAATGTTCGGCGCGCTGGCCCTGGGGACATTCCCGCTGTTCAGCAGTCTGTAATACACACGCTTTATCCAACCGCAAAGCGCCCGCCCTCCGGGCGCTTTGCCATTACCGCTCGAAGGAATACACATGGAATGGCTGACCAGCCCGGAAATCTGGGTTGCCTTTTTCACCCTCACGGCCCTTGAGATCGTGCTTGGGATCGACAACATCATCATGATCTCGATCCTGGTCAGCCGCATGCCCAAGCATATGCAGCCGCGCACGCGGATCTTCGGCCTGGCCCTGGCCATGGTCACGCGGATCCTGCTGCTGCTGTCGATCACCTGGGTCATGCGCCTGACCGACGACCTGTTCCATGTGTTCGGCCAAGGCATCTCCGGGCGCGACCTGATCCTGTTCTTCGGTGGCCTGTTCCTGCTGTGGAAAAGCTCGCAAGAGATCTACCACGGCCTGGAAGGCGAGGACGAAAGCCCGGACCAGCCCAAAGGCGCGGGCGGCAAGTTCTTCTACACCATCATCCAGATCGCCATCATCGACATCGTGTTCTCGCTGGACTCGGTGATCACTGCCGTGGGCATGGTTTCCCACGTGCCGGTGATGATCGCCGCGATCATCGTCGCAGTGCTGGTGATGATGCTCTGCGCCGGCACCATCAGCGACTTCATCGACAAGCACCCATCGCTGAAGATGCTTGCGCTTTCGTTCCTGATCGTCGTCGGTACCGTGCTGATCGCCGAATCTTTCGACGTGCATGTGCCGAAGGGCTACGTCTACTTCGCCATGGCCTTCTCGCTGGCGGTGGAAGCGATCAACATCCGCATGCGCACTGCGGCGGCGCGCAAGAAGGGTGAAGAGCCCGACGCGGTGAAACTGCGCAAGGACATTCCGGGCCAGTAATCCCGGCGAGTGCAGTACAGAAAGGGCCCTTCGGGGCCCTTTTTCATGCTTGGGCGTTGGACGATCGTGGGGGGGGGGGGGGGGGGAGTGGGGGGGGGGGGGGGGGGTGAAGCAGGGAAAGCCGCACACACACA